>NZ_CDRRQK010000002.1:0-207757 GCF_977044405.1 Dorea sp. | reverse complement strand
AAAGCGATGGAAGAAATGCGAAAAGAAGAACTGATAGAAGTAGCAGAGCGTTTGTTGAAATTAAAAAAATTGTCATATGAAGAAATTGCAGAAATAGCAAAACTAACAGTAGAAGAAGTCAAAGCTCTGGATGAAAATTATTCATGATATGAGTGAGGCTGGGTGAGGTATGTATAAAATATTTTTTCAGATAGGTTAAAATACACCAGGTGCCAGGCACTATAAACTCAGAAACACAGAACATGACAAGAGAGAAGTCACTGGAACAGACAGTAGAGAATGCACTTCGCCAGATTGAAGAGAAAAAATATGATGAGGAACTGCTTGCGCGGGGAATCTCAAGGAAGCGGATCCAGCATTATGGATTTGCATTCCGTGGAAAGAAAGTTCTGATTGGAACAGAAGAATAAATACTGGTAAGGATGTTGTAAGGGCAGGGATCCGTCTTTACAACATCCTTATTTTAGTTTCCTAAACAGATAAGAAACTTAAATTCCAAGGGCTGTCTGTGTACGATACTCTCCGGGAGAGCAAAGTTGACCACAGTGAGTGCCAGGCATAATAAATTTAGAGCCGTAAATACACCGGCAAGAGCCAGCCCCCTTGTTTATCAAAAACTTTGTTCAATCGTTATTATAGTCTGGCATATCAGAACATGCAGGAAAATTTTTCTGCCGGTAAGAAGAAGGGGGAAATTTCATATGTTGTTTAAAAAGTCTGGAAAAATATAAGGAATCTTCATATCCTACAGATCTGGCAATTTGGACAATTGGAAGATCTGTATTCTGCAAAAGTTCACAAGCTTTGCGGATACGGTAATCCAGAAGATATTCCTGTGGGGAGAAGCCGGTTACTTTTTTAAAAAGGCGGTAAAGATAAGTACGTTCCAGTCCGAGAGAATCTGCAATTTCCTGAATGCTGAAAGAATGATCATAATTATTTTCAATGTATTGTAAAGAGTCTTCAACATAAGAACGCTTTTTGGCTTCCGGTGAAATATTTTCCTGCGGATATTTGGTGGCAAGAAGATATAGGTATTCGTACAGGATACTATTGAGTATGAGATCACGATTTTGGGTTAGGTGATAGGCTTCATACATTTTTTCATGGCAAAGGCGGACGCGGTCATCTTTGTCATAATGAAAACATGGATGCTCCAGTAAAGAAGTGCGTTCAAAATACTGACGCATTTTGATTCCCTGAAATCCGATCCATGTATAACTCCAGGGATGGTGGTGATCCGCTTCATAATAGATGAGAGTATCCGGTTTGATCAAAAAAGCATCTCCTTCTGAAAGCTGGTAAATCTTACCGTTGGTCTTATAAATTCCTTTTCCTTTTAAAATGTAGTGAATCATATAGCCGCTACGGATGGCAGGACCATAACTGTGTCCGGGAATACAGGTTTCATATCCACAAGTATAAATCATGGCATCCAGATTTCGGGAAAAATCATTTGAAAATATATAATCTTTCATCGCATACACCTCCCAAACATTCAACAAAATCACATAGATAAACAACATAAATCCATATATAATTTAAAATATCAGATTATAATTAGAATTGCAATAAGGAAATGGGAAAGGAGTAGAAAATGCCGATTATTTACGATAAATCAAGAAAAATTTTTCATTTACAGGCTGGAAATACAAGTTATATTATGCAGGTGGTAAAAGAAAAGTATCTTGTGCATTTGTATTGGGGAAGACGCATTTCTTCATATCATGAAAGTAGACGGATTATCTGGAAGGATCGTGGATTTGCGCCTAATCCGGATGCGTCGGATAGAACATTTTCATTAGATACATTACCGCAGGAGTATCCGCAGACAGGAAATGGTGATTTTCGGAATCCGGCATACGGGATACGTCAAGAGAACGGAAGCCGGATTAGTAATCTTGAATACATAGGATATGAAATTTCAGACGGAAAACCGAAACTTTCAGGTCTTCCAGCATCATTTGGAAGCAAGAAGGATGTGCAGACCTTGAAAGTGTATATGGAAGATGCTGTGGCAGGACTTAAAGTATGTCTTTTATATAGTGTATTTGTCAACGAGAGTGTTATTACACGTAGCGTCATGTTTCTGAATAAGGGAAAAAAGCCGTTGTATTTGACGAAAATGTTAAGTATGTCAGTAGACATAAGAGAAGATGAATTTGATGTTCTGACTCTGTATGGAGCACATAATAATGAACGTAATATGGACAGGCGGCCTCTTAGTAATGGAACAGTGCAGATTGAAAGTCTGAGAGGTACAAGTTCACCGCATCAGGCACCGTTTATGGCGTTGTTAAGAAAAGGTGCTGATGAAGACCAGGGTGAAGTATTTGCTGCGAATTTTGTTTATAGCGGTAATTTTCTGGCAGCAGCACAAGTAGATCCTTATCGAAATATCAGATTTCAGATGGGAATGAATCCATGGAATGGAGAATGGAAATTAGAAGCAGAAGAGATGTTTCAAACTCCGGAAGTAGTGATGGTATATTCGAAACAGGGGCTGGGAGAAATGTCCCGTACATTTCATAAATTCTATCAAAACCATCTGGTTAGGAGCCCGTATGCTAAAAAAGAAAGACCGATTTTGATTAACAATTGGGAAGCGACATTTTTTGATTTTGATGAAGAAAAGCTCTTGTCGCTGGCGAGAAAAGCCGCTTTGGCAGGAATAGAATTATTTGTACTAGACGATGGCTGGTTTGGACACCGGGATGCAGATAACAGCTCGCTGGGCGACTGGTTTGTTGATAAAAGGAAACTTCCAAATGGCTTAAAATCACTTTCAGAGAAAATCCATGATATGGGTATGCAGTTTGGTCTCTGGTTTGAGCCAGAGATGATATCACAGGACAGTGAGCTATACAGAAAACATCCGGATTATGTATTACATACAGAAGGAAGACCGTATACAATCGGACGTGGTCAGCTGGTTTTAGATTTGTCAAGAAAAGAAGTATGTGATTATGTGATTGCAGCTGTCAGACAGATATTAAAGGATAATCCAATTGACTATGTAAAATGGGATATGAACCGTCATCTGACCGATGTGGGAAGTATGTATTTTGAACCAGACCGTCAGGGAGAGATTACACACCGATATGTATTGGGCCTTTATTATATTATGGACGTGTTAACATCGGAATTTTCGGAGATATTATTTGAAAGCTGCTCCAGTGGAGGTGGAAGATTTGACCCAGGAATGCTTTATTATATGCCGCAGACATGGTGTAGTGATAATACGGATGCAGTTTGCCGTATGAAAATCCAATATGCAACATCTCTGACTTATCCACCGATTACGATGGGAGCACATGTAAGTGTTGTTCCGAATCAGCAGACAGGAAGAGTAACTCCGCTGGATACAAGAGGCTATGTGGCAATGAGCGGAAACTTCGGATATGAACTGGACCTTGGCAGCTTAAAGGACGAAGAATTAGAATATGTGAAAGAGCAAATCCTGTGTTATAAAATGATTCGCCCTGTTATACAACAGGGAGATTTTTATCGAATCAGGAATCCGTTTAATGAAAACCTAGCAGCATGGAACTTTGTGTCACAAGATCAGAAACGGACAGCTGCATTCTTTTTTGAAATATTAAGTCAGCCAGCCGCACCAGTAAGAATTTTAAAATTAAAAGGGTTACATCCAGATAAATTATACCGCAGATATGATAACGGGGAAATTTACAGTGGGGATGAACTAATGTATTGCGGAATTAGTATTCCATTGAAAAAGGAAGATTTCAGAGGAGAAATGTATTATTTTGAAGCGGTAGAGGAAGGAGAAGAAAATGGACGCTAAAAAAAAGAAACGATATGAAGTTATTGTACAACAAGTGATAGAACTTGCAGGTGGGAAAAAGAATATTCTTGGAATTGCACATTGTGCAACCAGATTAAGATTGGTATTAGAAGATAATGACAGAGCAGATCTTAAAAATATGGAAAATGTAGATCTTGTAAAAGGTGTATTTGTAGCAGGGGATCAGGTACAGATTATCTTTGGTGCCGGACTGGTGAATGATATATGTCAGGTATTGGGAGAGTCGCTTCATATGGACACCATGAGTCTGGGAGACCTGAAGACAAAAGCGGGACAGAAGATGAATCCACTTCAGAAAGCATTGAAGGCATTGTCGGATGTATTTATTGAGATTATGCCAGGAATTCTAGCAGCGGCGCTTTTGACCGGACTTTCCAGTGTACTTGGAAATATGAAAGCTGTGGAAAGTAATGAAACATTGTATGGAATCGCAAGATTGATTAATATTTCATCGGGGGCAATATTTGGATTCCTTCCACTTTGTGTAGCTTATAGTGCAGTGAAACGATTTGGTGGAAGACCAATTATGGGTATTGTAATTGGATGTATCATGTTATCGGGGAGTTTGGCAGATGCTTATGCGGCCGCGCAGGGAACTGTAGAAGTAACAACATTACATATTTTCGGACTTGGTGTAGATCTTGTAGGCTTTCAGGGCGGAATCATTGTGGCTTTACTTATGGGACTTGTAACTGCTAAACTGGATATTTTCTTTGAAAGGAAAGTGCCAGAAGTGATCAGACTTTTGGTATCACCGCTTCTTACGACATTGGTAAGTTCATTTTTATTGTTCCTTCTGATTGGACCAATTGGAAGGGGATTAGCATCAGGAATTACAAATGTACTGGTGTGGATGACCAGGAATTTGGGAATTTTTGGATACGCTGCATTTTCAGGAGTACAGCAGTTGATTGTTATTACTGGTTTACATCATGTGTTTGGAGCAATTGAATCGCAGCTTCTAGTGGATACTGGAAGAAACTTCCTGAATCCGTTAATGTCTGTAGCGATTATTGCACAGGGTGGAGCAGTGCTTGGATATATGGTGAGAAATATAAAAGATGCAAAGGCAAAAGAACTTTGTATTCCAAGTTTCGTTTCTGTATTATTTGGAATCACAGAACCAGCACTTTTTGGTGTGAACATCCGGTATAGATATCCATTGGCAGGAGGCTGTATCGGAGGTGCAGTCGGAGGCGCAATTGTATATATTACAAACCTTGCAGCACTTGGATTTGGAACAACTGTAGTGCCGGGAATTGCACTTGCAGATCCGGCACATCATGGATACATAAATTATGTAATTGCACATGTTGTAGCACTTGGAACCGGATTTTTGATGACACTTATTCTGGGAACTTTGTTTGGAAAGAAAAAAGCAACAGTTACAACTGCAGATGAAGTGGGTGAAAATATATTTGAAAAGATCCATGTGACAGAGAGAAAAATGGCTGAAACACAAAAGAATGAGATTGCTGCATATGCAGATGGTGTATTGATCCCGATTGAAGAAGTAGATGATGATACATTTGCGCAGAAAGTATTGGGCGATGGAGTTGCAATCATACCTGAAAATGGAAATGTATATGCGCCGTTTGATGCAGAAGTGGTTATGGTAATGGATACTGGACATGCAATTGGATTGATGGATAAAAATAACAATGAATTTTTGATTCATATTGGAATTGATACAGTTAATCTGAATGGAAAATATTTTGATGTACAAGTAGCTGTTGGTGATCAAGTGAAAATGGGAGATATTCTTGTAACAGAGGATATAGAGAAGATAAAAGCAGAAGGTTATGATATGTCAGTGATGATGATTGCGACAGATGCAAATGGAAGAAAAATAGAAAAAGAATCTCCGGGTAAAATTAAAAAAGGAGAAAAGATTGCTGGATTGGTATAAGCAATAAAAGTAAGAAAAGCAGAAGCTGGTGTAAAAAAGCAGCTTCTGCTTTTTGTGTTCCAGTTATTCTATAGATGTCGGATGATTTAATGTATACATGACATAGACAGGTATGCTAAAATAGAAAAGGATGTTGTTATAAATACTGTACTGGAAAAGAATTAGCGTACAGACAGATGTATGAACTGGAGGTTCAAAAAAAGAATGAGAGAGAATAATCTAGAGCGGTTTATCAAAGCGCAGGAGTCTGATTATAAGACAGCCTTTGCAGAGATTAAGAGCGGACATAAGAGAAGCTGCTGGATGTGGTACATTTTCCCACAGATTCAGGGACTGGGAAGTAGTGGTACTGCAATGTACTACTCTATTGAAGACTATGAAGAAGCCAAAGCATATATAGAAAATGCGGTGACAAATGCACATTTAAGAGAAATTTCGGAGGCACTTTTGCAGTTGGAATCAAATGATGCCACCAGAGTCATGGGATGGCCGGATGATTTGAAACTGCGTTCGTCAATGACGTTGTTTGCCCTGGCGACAAAAGAAAATGAAGTTTTCCGGAAAGTACTGGACAAGTTTTTTGACGGGAAATTAGATGCGCAGACAGTAGATATCCTGAATATGGGACATCTGGTAATGCAGATTGAGGATCCGGATTTTGGATGCGAAGGAAGACCGGACGGTGAAGAAGCGATGGCGAAAGTATATCTGAAGGTACTTAAGACAGAAGAAGAATTCCAGACAGAAATTCCGGATGCGGAACTTTATCAGAAGGAGATTAATGAGGGCGATGAAGTGGCATTTAGTCCGGATGGGGTTATATTAAAGCTTTAAACATGTGATATTATGAAAGGGGAGATCATAAAGCATGAAAAACAAAAAGAAGAAGGAAGAGGAAGAACTGACAGGAATAGCGGCAGTGTGGGATTATCTGAAGACATTTCTGATCATATTTTGTGTTGTATTTGCACTGAATAAACTGGTATATATCAATGCGGTAATTCCGTCCGAATCCATGCAGAATACGATTATGAAGGGAGATCGGATCATCGGTAACAGGCTTGCATATGTCAAAGATGATCCGAAAAGATATGATATAATTATCTTCAAATATCCGGATGATCCATCTAAGATATTCATCAAACGTGTGATCGGTCTGCCGGGGGAGACGGTTACGGTCAAAGATGGAAAGGTCTATATTGACAATTCAAAGCAGCCGCTGCCGGATAACTACTGTGCGGAGAAGATGACAGGAGACTTTGGACCATATGAGGTTCCAAAGGATAGTTATTTTGTGATGGGAGACAACCGGAATAACAGCCTTGATTCCAGATACTGGGAAAATACATATGTGACGCAAGATGCTATTTTGGCAAAAGCTGGTTTCCGCTACTGGCCACTGAATCAGATAGGAACATTCAAAGATGTTGTAAATGAATAACGAAAAGTTATAAAGCCATTCCTTTTGTGAATAACGAAAAAGGAATGGCTTATTGTATGATAGAGGTAATATAAGATAAATAAAGCAAGACAGAATAATAGAAAAGAGGGAGAATATGACAACAAAAGAAATGGTAGAAAAGCTTCGGGAATTTTCGGTCCCAGAATTATGTGATGGAATGGAAGAACCAAGAGTGATGGATTATCAGGTGAAACCTTTGGCTGCAGGAAGAAAAATTGTCGGACCGGCCTATACGGTTGATCCTCCGTATGGTGTCAGCGGAATTATTCCGGAGGCACTTCTGAAGGTAAAAGAAGGGGATGTTATGGTTGTGGCAGGAAAAGGAGAATGTAATCATTCCTACTGGGGAGACCACAGAAGCATCTGCGCAAAACTTCAGGGTGTAGAAGGGGTTGTAATTGACGGGGCATTTCGGGATATTGAAGGATGCCGGGAGGCGAAAGTTCCAATCTATGCAAAATCAGTGATTCCCCAGAGTTGTAAAAAACAGGCAGAAGGAGAACTGAATGTTCCAGTTGAATGTGCAGGTGTGGAAGTTCGTCCGGGTGATCTGATCGTAGGAGATGAAAATGGTGTCTGTGTGATCCGGCCGGAAGAGGTAGAATCTGTAATAAAGAAATCAGAAAGAAAAATCAAAGCACAGAATGAAACAATTGATGAAATGCTGCGGACAGGAAAAATCCTTCCGAAAGTTATTTTTAAGGATAAATAACAAAAAATAGATGGGCTTATTCCAAAAAGGAATGAGCTCATTATTTTATGCAATTTTACGTAACGCCATGTTGCATTTTATAATAAGAGCAACAAAGGAAAAGATATATAAAATAACCAGAATCGGTTATGGTGAATGAAAAAAAGACAAATTCAGGAGGTTGTCAAAAATGGGAAAATCATTGACGCGTAAAATTATTGAATCGCACTATGTAAAAGGCAGTATGGTGCCGGGGAAAGAGGTGTTCATCAAAGTAGACCAGACACTGACGCATGACATCAACGCTGTTATGACGTATCTGGCATTTGAAGCGATCGGACTTGACCGGATCCGCACAGAATGCAGTGTAAGTTATCTGGATCACAACTTATTGTATGTCAACAATATGACACCGGACGATCACATCTATCTGCAGTCAGCAGCAAAGAAATTCGGTGTACATGTATCCAGACCGGGAAATGGAATCTGCCATACCGTACACGTATCAAGATTCGGAGCACCGGGAAAGATCAGCATGGGTGGTGACAGTCATACACCTCACGGAGGATCCATTGGAATGCTCTGTATCGGAGTCGGCGGAATGGACGTGGCAACAGCCATGACCGGCGTACCAATGAGACTGAAGATGCCAAGAGTCGTAAAGGTAAATCTGACAGGCGAATTAAAACCGGGATGCAATACCAAAGAAATCATTCTGGAAATGTTAAGAAGAGTGACGATCAAAGGCGGACTTGGCAATGTCTATGAATACGTCGGACCGGGTGTTGCAAAACTGGAAGTACCGGCAAGAGCAACCATTTCCAACATGGGAGCAGAGATGGGAGCTACCACATCAATCTTCCCGGCAGACGAGCAGGTACATAAGTTCCTGAAAGCCCAGGGAAGAGAAGATGCATATGTAGAGCTTCTTCCGGATGAAGATGCGGAATACGATGACTGCATCGAGATCAATTTAAGTGAACTGGAACCAATGATCTCCTGTCCACACCAGCCGGACAATGTTATGCCGATCAAGGACGTGGAGAAGAGAAAAGTACAGCAGGTATTCATCGGAAGCTGCACCAATGCAAGCTATGCAGATATTGCGAAAGCAGCAATGGTCTTCAAAGGACATCATGTCAATGATGATGTCAGCTGTACCTGCGGAGTGGCATCGAAGCAGACGTACAGAGAATTATTAAGAGATGGATATATTGATATCCTTCTGCAGGCGGGGGTCAGAATGCTGGAGATTTCCTGTGGACCATGCTGTGCAATTGGCCAGACACCGGCAACGAACGGAGTTGCAGTCAGAACATCCAACCGTAACTTTAAAGGACGTGCAGGAAACCCGACAGCTGATATCTATCTGGTAAGTCCGGAAAGTGCAGCTGCAACAGCGATCATGGGAACATTTGCAACAGCAGAAGAAGTCATGGGAGAGGATGTAGCAGAACTTGCCAAGATCACAGAGCCGGAAGAATATCTGATCGATGACTCTATGATCATCAAACCGCTGCCATTAGAAGAAGCGAAAAAGGTAGAACTGGTCAAAGGACCAAATATCAAATTCCTTCCAATTCCAGAGCCACCACAGCAGGATCTGTGTGTACCGGTCAGCTTAAAGACACTGGATAATGTCTCTACAGACGATATCACTCCGGCAAGCGCAGAATTCTCAAGCATGAGATCCAATATCCCGCTCATGTCAAAATATTGTTATCACCGTTATGCACCGGACTTTGCAGCACGTGCAAAAGAAATGAAGCGAAGCATCATCATCGGCGGTGAAAACTATGGACAGGGATCATCAAGAGAACATGCAGCGATCAATCCGATGTATCTGGGAGTAAAAGCAGTCATTGCCAAGAGTATCGCGAGAATCCACAAAGGCAATCTGGTAAATCATGGAATTATTCCGATGTTATTCGAAGATCCTTCGGTATATGATCATATCGAACTGGAAGACTATATCGAGATTGATAACCTTCTGGATCAGATTCCGACCAGAAGAATCAAAGTGCAGGATAAAACAAAAGGATTCGAGTTCTATGTAACGCTGGATCTTACGGATAATGAGATCGAAGTTGTATTAAGCGGCGGACAGTTATCTTATCTGAAAAAACAGTTAAAAGAGCAGGAACAGCTTAAGGATAATAAATAATAAAAAACGGACCATAACAGGAGGAAACGAAGATGGAAGAAATTAAGAAAGCCCAGGAAGCATTTGGGGAACTCATCAAGGGTGAATTTGAAAGAATCGAGAAAATGAAACAGGGAGAGGAACCGGTCGACTTTTCTACAAAGGAAAAGATTATCGTAGGTATCCTTCCGGGAGATGGCATCGGACCAATCATCATGAAACAGGCGGTCCGTGTCTTAAAAGAACTGGCAGCAGATGAGATCGCTTCCGGTAAGATTGAACTTCGTGAAATTAAAGGAATGACGATTGAAAACCGTGTAGCAAAGATGGAAAGCCTTCCAGCAGATGTGCTCGAAGAGATTAAGAAATGTGATGTACTGGTCAAAGGGCCAATGGTAACACCAAGAGCGGGAGATGGACTTCCAAACCTGGTAAGTGCAAACAGCCTTCTTAGAAGATCATTGGAGCTTTTCGCAGCCGTACGTCCGATCAAGATCCCGGATAAGAACATTGACTGGACATTCTTCCGTGAGAATATTGAGGGAGAATACATCTGGGGAAATAAAGGTATTCAGGTAAATGATGACCTGGCGGTAGATTTTAAAGTACAGACAAAACAGGGAAGTGAAAGAATTGCCAGAGCTGCATTTGAATTTGCAAGAAAGAATGGAAAGAAGAATGTAACAATCGTTACAAAGGCAAATATCGTAAAACTTGCAGACGGTAACTTTATCAAAGCTGTCCGCAAAGTAGGAGAAGAATATCCAGAGATTGAGATCCAGGAAAGACTTGTCGATGCAATGTGTGCAAAGATGCTGGATTCTGAGTTTAACAAGGGAATCGAAGTCGTTGTACTTCCAAACCTGTATGGAGATATCGTAACAGATGTTGCTGCAGAACATCAGGGAGGACTGGGAACAGCATCTTCTTCCAATATCGGTAACCACTATGCATTATTTGAGGCAATCCATGGAACAGCTCCATATCTGATGAGCCACGGAAGAGGCGAATATGCAGATCCAAGCAGTCTGATCCGTGCAATGGGCCAGATGCTGATCCATATCGGATATGCAGACAGAAATGTACTTTTGGAAAAAGCAATGGATATCTGTACCGTATCAGAAAGAAAAGTGGTACTTACTACATTTGCAGAAGATGCAAGTACAGAAGAATTCGCAGACTATGTAATCGAGACGATCCAGAAACTGAAAGCAGAGAAGTAAGATAAAATTGCCAGACAGAGTGAAATGTATGAAATAAAATAAAGTAAGAGAAGCGGAACAAGAAGAAAATGTTGTTCCGCTTTCTCTTGTGCCTTCAAAAAAGTTTTGCTAAAATAGGATATAATATGACAGAAATATAACGAAGGAAAAGGGGACATAAAAGTGAAAGACTCTGATTGGGAAATTTTACATGAATTATATAAGAATCCGAATATGACCAAGGTGGCGAATCTTCTGTATATGACACAGCCGTCGCTTACGAAGAGACTGCAGCATATGGAGGCAGAATTCCAGGTAGATATTGTCAATCGTACACCAAAGGGACTGGAATTTACCCAGGAAGGAGAGTATCTTGCAGAGCGGGCAGCAAAATATCTGGAATTTTTAAAAGAGACAAAAAGCAAACTGGAAGAATTAAAAGATAAGTCAAAGGACAGTATCCTGATTGGATCATCCTATACTTACAGTAAATATACGCTGACAGATATTCTGGTAAAATATACAGCGGGGCATCCACATACGACGTTTGAGATCATCAATGAGCAGAGCAATATTTTGTTCCGGAAGATGTTGGAAGATTCCATAGATGTAGGGTTTATAAGAGGCGATTATGACGGGCCTGTGCACAAGACGCTGGTGGGACAGAACCAGGCATATCTGGTAACGAAGGAGCCAGTAGATTACGAAGAACTCCCAAAGATGCAGCGCATTGCATATAAGACCAATGACCGGACGAAAGAACTTCTGGATGGATGGTGGGAAGATCATTTCCGGACAGAGGCACCGGCGGGAATGGCTGTCGGGTACATTGATTTTGCATGGCAGTTGATCGATAAGGGGCTGGGGTATGCCTGCTGCTTTTTACCGGAGAACTTCCAGAATGAATATAATCTCTGCCTGACACCACTTGAAAGAAAGGATGGAACCAAGGTCATCCGTAATACATGGTTTGTATATTCGAAGAATAAGAGAATCTCAAAAACATTAGAGGAATTTATTGAATATATCGAGAAAGAGGAAGCGATTAAGAATACCTTGGACTAACGGCTGCCGGTATGGTATGAAGGAAGAGAAAGTATGAAAAATATAGACTGGATGATATTGAATGTACTGTATGAGAAGCGGAGTATGACGCAGGCAGCAGAAGTTCTTTACATGACGCAGCCTGCACTTACAAAACGCATCAAGTCCATTGAAAGTGAGTGGGGGATAGAGGTAGTAAAAAGAAGCAGCAGAGGAGTCACATTTACAGAAGAGGGAAAATATCTGGTAAAAAAATCAAGTATCATGATTGATTTCTTAAATGAGATCCAGGAACATTTTGCAGACAGGAAAATGTCCAAAGAACTGCTTAAGATTGGAGTTCCGAATTCGTTCAGCCGGTTACATCTGCCGGCACTTCTGAAAACTTATAAAGATCAGTATGACCATCTGCAGATTAGGACAATGGCGAATTCCAGTGATGTACTGATCCGGAATCTGACGGATGGGACGGTAGACATTGCAATTATCTGCGGGGATTATCCTTATATTGGAGAAAAGACCTGCCTGTTTGAAGAAAAGCTGTTTGCCATTGCGCCTAAGGGGATGAAACAGGAGGAATTAGGAGACCAGCCATTGATAGAATCTTTTCTGAATCCTATGGTAAAGCTTACGGTGGACCAGTGGTGGAAAAGTCAGTTTGGCAGTATGCCGCATGAGGCACATCACGTACCGTATACGGATATTGCAATTGAAATGGTAGAAAAAGGCCTGGGAATTACGTTTGCATTTGGGGATACATGGAACATCGATGAAGACCAGCTGCAGTTTATTCCAATCTATACTAGGGAAGATCAGCAGGTGTCCAGAAAGGTCTGGATGATGCTGTCAGAAAAATGTTATAAATCAGAAGATGTCATGGATTTTGTGACATATGTCGAAAAATATTATCACGTGAATTGAGAGTCATTCCATTTTGGAATGGCTTTTCCAGTCTTAACAAGAATTTCCAATTGACAAATAAATAACATACAATGTTCTTAAAGAAAAACAATTGTCCTGACAGGGTGGACAAAAGGTAATTTTAAAAGGAGGAACATAGTATGAGATATGCTTATGTAGGAAGCAGAACAACAAAAGAAAGAAATGCAAGAGGAGAGGGTCTGAGCGTTTATGAAATCTTGGAATCCACAGGGGAATGGAAAAAAATCCAGACTATTAAAGTAGCTGAAAATCCAAGTTTCCAGTGCTTTGACCAGAAGAAAGAGTACATGTACAGCGTGCACGGGGATTACACACTGGTATCGTCTTACAAAGTGAAAGAAGACGGAACACTGGAACATCTGAATACGATTGATATCGGCGGAAAGAATCCGGTCGATGTAACGGTTGACAAAGAAAATAAATTTGTAATCGTTGCAACACTGCAGGGAGGAACTTTATATACGATCGAACGTAAGGAAGACGGTTCTCTCGGCGAGGTGAAAGCGGCATTTACATACGAGGGAAAAGAAGACGGAAAAGTATCCACCATTCATCAGTGCCTCTGGGACCAGAACAAGAATTATATCTTTGCCTGTGCACAGGGTAGAGTGAATGGATTTGGACAGATGAGAGCGCTGAAGTTCAATCACGAAGATGGAAGCCTGACAGAGACATCCAGATTTTTCTCAAGAACATGGGATGAGCCGCGTCATGCAGCAATGCACCCAAATAACAGATGGCTGTATATGTGTGAGGAAAAAGGAAATAAGGTGTTATACTTCCAGTTCGATGAAGAGACAGGCAAGATGGAAGCACTGCAGGAATTAAGCACGGTTCCGGAGACAGTTACCGGATATTCGGATGCAAGTGAAGTGATGATAGATCCAAGTGGAAAATTCGTAATCGTATCGAACCGTTACACAGACAGTATGGCCGTTTACCGTATCGATCCAAAGACTGGATATCTGAAAACATCCGGATTCTATCCTTGCCTTGGAAAGACTCCAAGATTCTTCTGCTTTGGAGAAGACGGAAAATGCTATGTAGCAAATGAAGACAGTGATACCGTGATCGTATTTGACTTTGACCAGGTGACAGGACAGCTGATTCCGACATTGCAGATCATTGAGACCGGAAGTCCGGTATGTATTACATTCCGATAGACAGTCGGAAGAAAAAAGGTAAAACAATTTACGAAGGAGATTATTATGAATTTAGGATTATTAAGCTTGATCTTACTGCTGGTAGCGATCGTGATCGGCTTTGTTAGAAATGTTAACGTTGGTATATTGAGTATTGGATTTGCAATGATCCTGACACTGTTATTCAAAGATCAGATTGCAGCGGCAGATGTGATCGGCGGATTTGGAACGTCATTATTCGTACAGATGGTTGGCGTGACGTATTTATTTGCAATCATTAATGGGAATGGAACACTGGAACTTCTGGCGAAGAAGATCGTAAATCTTGTTCCGGCACGTGCAATCCCGTTCGTGATGTTTATCATTGGCATGGTCTTAAGTGCAGCAGGCCCTGGATCGATACCATGCCTTGCCATCATTCCGGTTATCGCAATTCCAATCTCTGTGTCAGCTGGAATCAACCCGATCATGACATCGATCATTGGTGATATGGGAGCAATGGCAGGCCGTATGAGCCCGCTGACACCGGAAGCAGCCGTTGTGCGCGGCCTTATGGAAAAGCAGAACATGACAGGAAATACTGTCCCGATCATGGTCTGTACAGCAGTGACAGCCGTTGTGTGCTGTGTGTTTGTATATATTTACTATAAAGGATGGAAAGTGGACCAGACAGTAGTGACGGGTGAGAAAGAAAAACTTCCGAAATTCACATGGCAGCAGTGCCTGTCCCTTGCAGGACTTGTCGTACTGGCATTTGGTGTCCTGGTGCTTTCCTGGAATGTCGGACTTACCGGATTCCTGATCGGATCTGTTCTTTGCATCATCGGATGCGGGGATGAGAAAAAAGCAGTAAAGGGCATTCCGTGGAATGTGATCATCATGGTTCTTGGAGTTGGCATGCTGATGAACATTGTGTCATTGTCCGGAGGTGTTGATATCCTGGTTTCTGCCCTGGAATCTGTTATGAATATCAAGACAGCAAACCCGATCATGGCGATCCTTGCCGGAATCATGTCATTCTTCAGCTCAGGACTTGGTGTTGTGTTCCCTACACTGGTACCAATCTGTGGAAGTCTGGCTTCCGGAATCGGTGCAGACGGAATCTATCTGGTAGCGATGGTTGTAATCGGAGGAACGATCGCAGGATATACCCCGATCTCTACGACAGGTGCACTGATCATGGCTGGTGTTGCACAGCAGGAGGACTCGGAGAAACGCTTTCCACAGAACAAATTATTTGTTGAGTTATTTGCTGTATCTGTGATCAACTTGGTCGTACTGGCAGTGATGGCTGCAATCGGAGTATATGGACTCTTTGTATAAATAACAGGAAAGAATGGCGGTATCGGTGCAGATACCGCCATCTGTGAAATAAACAAAGGGCATGATAAAAGGTTATGACATTATTCCTTATGGCAATTTCTCAAATGAAAAAGCATGTTTTAAAATAGAATCAGAAGATAAAAGTTACAGGAGGTAATGAAATGGAGATAAAAAGACCTGCAATGGCAGGAACACTGGAATCCAGTGACTGTCAGGTAACAGTAGAACCTGGCGATGGTCAGGTGGAATTTGAACTGGAAAGTGCAGTGATGCATCAGTTCGGAAAGCAGATCCGCAAGGTGGTCATGGAGACACTGGCTCATCTGGATGTAAAGGATGTAAGAATTACAGTTGTGGATAAAGGAGCGTTAGATTGTACGATCAGAGCACGTGTAGAAGGTGCTGTATACCGTTCCGTAGAACAGAAAGACAATTTACCATGGGGAGGTGCGATCCGGTCATGAATCCAAATAAAAAAAGATTAAGAAGAACCATGATGTTCTTAAATGCACAGAAACCGGGACTGATCAAAGACCCGTACATTTACAAACCAGATTCCATCATGCTGGATCTGGAAGATGCCGTAGCAGAGAAAGAAAAAGATGCGGCAAGATTTTCACTTTACCATGCATTACAGGAAATTGATTATCACGGAGTAGAAAGAGTTGTCCGTATCAATGGACTGGACAGCCCATACTGGAAAGAAGATATCCGCTGCGCAGTTGCAGGTGGATGTGATGCAATCCGTATTCCTAAGACGGAGAGTGCACAGGATGTAAAAGCTGTTGAGACAGAAGTGGAAAATGCAGAAAAAGAATTCGGCATTCCGGAAGGAAGAACACTGATCATGGCAGCCCTGGAGTCTGCAAGAGGAATCATGAAAGCCCTGGATATCTGTGAGGCATCCGAAAGATTATTCGGTATTGCATTATCCGGAGGAGATTATACCAAAGACCTGCAGACACATATTACAGGAACCGGTGTAGAGCTTATGGGAGCAAGGCAGAACATGGTAATTGCTGCAAGAGCTGCCGGTGTACAGTGCTTCGATACGGTATACACAGATCTGGATGATATGGATGGATTCAAGAAAGATGTAGAGACCATTCACCTGATGGGATTCGACGGAAAGTCTATCATCAATCCGAGACAGATCGAAGTGGTACACGAGATCTTCACACCTTCTCAGAAAGATATCATCTTTGCAGAGAAAGTTGTAAAAGAGATTGATGACAAGAAAGCAAAAGGAATCGGTGTATTTACCGTAGACGGCAAGATGATCGATATTGCATTCTATGACGGTGCAAAGAGAACCATCGAGCTTGCAAAAGCATCCGGTGTGTATAAGGGGGATTTGTAAGATGTTGAATAAAGTAGGAAGAGAAATCCCGGAAGAGATCTTAAAAGAGACAGGAAAAGAAGTATTTCAGGGAAATTATTATAAAGACAATACAGAGTTCCAGAAAAAAGGACCAATCACAAAGGTTGTCATGAATCATGATACAAGCAAGATGGTAAGCTCGATCCATGAAGCACTGGTAAAATGTGGTGCACATGATGGTATGACACTTGGCTTCCATCATCATTTCCGTGACGGTGACCTGGTCGTGAACATGGTCATGGAAGAAGTACACAAGATGGGAATCAAGGATGTAACGATCTGCGCAAGTTCACTTGGAAAAGCACATGCACCACTGGTACCGATGATCGAAGATGGAACGATTACAAATATCCAGTCATCTGGTGTACGTGGAGCAATCGGAGAAGCAATCTCCCAGGGCAAATTAAAAGGACTTGCAACGATGCGTTCTCATGGAGGAAGAATCCGTGCAATCCAGACAGGTGAGACAACAATCGATATTTCCTTCATCGGAGCTCCTACCTGTGATGATTATGGTAACTGTAAAGGAACCGGCGGAAAGAGCGACTGTGGTGTATTATCTTATTCATTCGTAGATGGAAACCATGCCAATAAAGTAGTAGCAGTAACAGACTGTCTGGTACCATTCCCGAACTATCCTGCAGACATCAACATGACAAAGGTTGATTATGTATGTGTGGTAGATCAAATCGGTATTCCGGAAAAGATCGCAACAGGTGCAGCAAAACCAACAACGGACGTCAGAAAGCTTATGATGGCAGACTACTGTACACAGGTAGTGGTAAATACACCATATTTTAAAGATGGATTTTCATATCAGACAGGTGTCGGCGGAGCGTCTATCGCATCTGCAGCATCACTTGGAAAGATCATGAAAGAACGTGGAATCCATATGGGATTTGCTGTTGGTGGAATGTCCAAGGGAATGTGTGACCTTCTGGATCAGGGATTGGTTGGAAAGCTTCTGGATACACAGGACTTTGATACAGCAGCCGTAGAATCTGTAAAACGCCCGAACCATCACAGAATCAGTGCAGGAGCATATGCAAACCCGTTCAATAAGGGAGCATTTGTTAATAAACTGGATTATGTAGTACTTGGTGCGCTTGAAGTCGATGTGGACTTTAATGTCAACGTTGTCGTAGGTTCTGACGGAGTGATCACAGGTGCACAGGGCGGACATCCGGATGCAGCACAGGGCGCAAAATGCACAATCGTAATCACACCGCTTCTTCAGGGACGTATCCCTGCAGTGTGCAGTAAGGTTACTACAGTAACAACACCGGGAGAATCCATCGATGTAGTTGTTACAGACTATGGTGTGGCAGTCAACCCTGCAAGACCGGATCTTTTAGAAGCATTAAAAGAAGCTGGCAATATCCCGCTTCATACAATTGAAGAATTAAGAGATATGGCGTATGCAATTACAGGAGAACCTGAGCCGGTACAGTTCGGTGACAGAATCGTAGGAATCATCGAAGGCCGTGACGGTACAGTTATGGATGTAGTACGTCAGGTAAAGGAATTCGAATATTAATGTGAATACTGGGCATTAGCTGATATACAGATGAAAGATGAGTGTAAGTGCCGGCGGTAAGAGGGTACTTACACCAGCAAATAGATAAAAGGAGAAATCAAGAATGGTTAAATTATATGATGGCGGAGCTTATCTGGTAAATGGTGATACCATCGTACCGGAAAAAGAAGCGGCAAAAGTAGAATCCCTTACAGGAAAAAAAGCTTTGAAAGAAGAAGCAAGAAAAGGTACTATCGCATATGGCATCATGGAGGCACATAACACCTCTGGAAATATGGAAAACTTAAAGATTAAGTTCGATGCAATGGCATCACATGATATCACATTTGTCGGAATCATCCAGACAGCAAAAGCTTCCGGAATGGAGAAATTCCCGATTCCTTATGTCCTTACAAATTGTCATAACTCATTGTGTGCCGTTGGTGGAACAATCAATGAAGATGACCATATGTTTGGTCTGTCCGCTGCAAAAAAATACGGCGGAATCTATGTGCCACCGCATATCGCTGTCATTCATCAGTATATGCGTGAGATGCATGCAGGATGTGGCAAGATGATCCTTGGATCTGACTCTCATACCCGTTACGGAGCACTTGGAACAATGGCAATCGGAGAAGGTGGTGGAGAACTGGTAAAACAGCTTCTGTGTGACACTTATGACGTAGCATGTCCAGGTGTAGTCGGAATCTATCTGTATGGAAAACCAAATCCATGGGTAGGTCCACAGGATATCGCACTGGCGATCATCGGAGCAGTCTTCAAAAATGGCTATGTGAAGAACAAAGTTATGGAGTTCGTAGGACCTGGTGTATCCAGCATGACTACCGATTACCGAAATGGTATCGATGTTATGACAACAGAGACAACCTGTCTGTCATCTATCTGGAGAACAGATGAAGATACGAAGAAGTTCCTTACAACTCATGGAAGAGCCGATGCTTACAAGGAACTGAACCCTGCAGATGTAGCATATTATGACGGTATGGTATACGTAGACTTAAGTACAGTAAAACCTATGATCGCACTGCCATTCCACCCAAGCAACACGTATGAGATCGATGAACTGAACGCAAACCTTTCTGATATCCTTCACGGAGTAGAGGAAGAAGCAGCCAAGATCTCACAGGGAAGAGCCAAGTTCCATCTGGCAGATAAGATCACAGATAAGGGACTCCAGGTACAGCAGGCAGTCATCGCAGGATGTGCCGGCGGTAACTATACAAACGTTGTCGAAGCTGCCAATGCACTTCGTGGTAAGAATACAGGAAGCGGTGAATTCAGCCTGGCTGTATATCCATCTTCACAGCCTGTATTTATCAACCTGACAAAACAGGGATACATTGCAGACCTGATGGAAGCAGGTGCGATCATCCGTACTGCATTCTGCGGACCATGCTTCGGAGCAGGAGACACACCATGTAATGATGGCTTAAGTATCCGTCACACAACCAGAAACTTCCCGAACCGTGAAGGAAGCAAACCAGGAAACGGACAGATGTCAGCCGTAGCACTGATGGATGCAAGATCTATTGCAGCAACAGCAGCAAACGGAGGAATCCTGACTTCGGCAGAAGGCTTAGACTGCTGGGGCGATGTGCCGGAATATGAATTCGACCCATCTGTATACAACAAGAGAGTATATTACGGATTCCAGAAAGGTGACGAAGAAAAATCACTGGTGTATGGTCCGAACATCAAAGACTGGCCGGAGATGAGCCCTCTGACAGATAATATCCTTCTGAAGGTATGCTCTAAGATTTTAGATCCAGTTACTACAACAGACGAACTGATCCCATCCGGAGAGACTTCTTCATTCAGGTCCAATCCGCTGGGACTTGCAGAGTTCACACTCTCAAGAAGAGATCCGGAGTATGTAGGACGTTCCAAAGAAGTAGATAAGATCGAAAAAGCAAGAGTAGCCGGAGAAGATGTCACAAAGGCAGAACCGGAACTTGTGAAAGTATATGAAAAGATTCATACAATCGCCGGCCAGGAAAAAGTTCTTCCGGTAGAAACAGAAGTAGGAAGTATGATCTATGCCGTAAAACCGGGAGACGGATCCGCCAGAGAGCAGGCAGCAAGCTGCCAGAGAGTGATCGGCGGTCTTGCCAATATCACAAAAGAGTATGCAACCAAGAGATACCGTTCCAATGTCATGAACTGGGGCATGATCCCATTCCAGATGAAGGGAGAACCAGAGTTTGAAATCGGTGATTATATCTATGTTCCGGATGTAAGAAAAGCACTGGACGGCGATATGAAAGATATCAAAGCTTATGTGATTAATGACGAAGTGAAAGAGATCTCTCTCTATGTTGCCGATATGACAGAAGATGAAAAGAAGATCGTTAAGGCAGGATGTCTGATCAATTACAATAGAAGCCGTTAATCGTCAATTTGACAATTGTTATATCTCCATTCGAAGAGCCGAAGGCAGCCATGAGCCTGCGGCTCTTTATTGTAATAAAGTGGGGACGGGGGATTTTTAAAAATCCCCCGTCCCCACTTTACTTGACAAAAGCGATTCGCGCAGGGAATATATGGATAACTAACAGGAATTAGATTATCGGATATGCGTCTGTTATAGTTAAGACAGGAAGAAAAACGCAATCAAGAATTTGAGGAGGAATTGTTATGATGACAAACAGACATTATAGAACAGGCGTAACCAATAATATTTTTGGAAGTTATGTGATGAATATGAGACAGGTACCTGGAAGGGAAGAAAAAGAAGATGCAGGAGCAAAAGAAAGAGAAAGACATCTGTTTGAGATGGTCGATGACTATATCGAGCAGGCATAAATCAGAAAAACATACAGATCCATACATCAATTTAAAAAAGGAGTCAGAAAAAATATCTGCGTATATTAAAAACGCACTTCTGGGTGAAGTATTTACGACTCCAAAGCCCGGACTGGTAGATCTCTGGGATAATGGAGCCCACAGAGATATGAACTGGATTACATTTCGGAAGAGCGCGGATGAGATTACTCCGTATCTGACGGCAATGTACGAAGAAGGATATGCATTCAAGGAGCGTAACTGGAGCGGAGAAAAGCTGGATACATTATTCTTAGAAATCCGGGAAACAGGACGGCAGGCAGAAAGAGCAATGTATAATGCAACCGGTGGAGTGAATACACATAAGGGAATGCTCTTTTCGATGGGTATCATCTGTGCGGCACTTGGATATTGCAGAAAAAAGCATTTCCAAAACTTAAAAGCAGACGGGCAGCAGAAGGAATTATCTATGGTGTGGGAAGTGCTGGATATTGCCAGATATATGACGGAAGATATCCTGCAAAAAGAATTACAGGATATGGAGGCACAGGTTCCCAAAACACATGGAGAGAGGATGCTTGCACGGTATGGAGAGCGTGGAATCCGGGGTGAGGTGTTAGATGGATTCCCGGTAGTACGAAAGACCGCTTATCCAGAACTTATGAAACTTATGAAAGAAGCAGATAAGACCGTATGCCAAAGCCAGGTGAATCTGCAAGTGTTATTAAAGATCATGAGTGAATTAAGAGACACGAACGTGTTAAACCGCGGCGGGGAAGAGGGTCTTTTATGGATACAAAAAGAATCCGGAGCAATTCTGAAAATGAACGGGGCATTTTCAGAAGAAGGAATGAAAAGGCTCATACAGATGAACCAGGAGTGCATCAGGAAAAATGTAAGCTCCGGGGGAGCCGCAGACCAGCTGGCGTTGACACTCTTTTTATGGCAGGCTGTAAATGAAAAAGAGATACCAGTATATTGTCCGGTCTGTATCGAATAAAAAACATGCCCATGAATTCTGGAAAAAGTACCTGGAAATTTGGGCAGAAATATAGTTGCAATTGTTTTCCTTGTTATATATAATGAAAAAAGTTTTGTTAAGAAAAAGGTTCTGAGATAGCATCAGAACCTTTTTCTTAATGCCAAACTATGCAAGAGAAGCTACCAGTGGCAGATTCTCTGTATGTTATAAACAGATAGAAACATCTGTACAGAAGATGCAGACGCAGAAGAGTACAGATATAAAAGTAACAGATAACAAAAAGAATGAGGAGGGGACAATATGGAAAAAGATATGACGACCGGAAGCCCGGGGAAGATGATATTTAACTTTACGATGCCGATTTTTATAGGAAATATATTCCAGCAGTTTTACAATATGGCGGATACGGTGATCGTTGGAAAGTTCGTCGGCAATGCGGCACTGGCAGCAGTAGGAGCCTGTGGGACACTTGCATTTCTGATCATCGGATTCCTGCAGGGAGTGACGGCAGGATTTACAGTTGTGACAGCGCAGCATTATGGAGCCGGTAATATGAAAGCAATGAAAAAATCCGTTGCATCCGGTGCGGTTCTTACGTTGATCGTATCGGTAATACTGACTGTGCTTAGCATGGTCAGTATGTCAAAGGTACTGCATCTGATGAATACACCTTCGGACATGTATGGAGAGGCGTATGGATATATTATGGTTCTGTGTGGCGGGATTATCGCACAGGCCCTTTATAACTACCTTGCCAGTGTACTGCGTGCATTGGGAGACAGTAAACGCCCATTATATTTTCTGGTGATCGCAGCGCTTCTGAATATCGTGCTTGATCTTGTCTTCATTATCATATTCAGACTTGGTGCTGCAGGAGCAGCTTATGCAACGGTGATCGCACAGGGAATATCAGGTATCTTATGTCTGTTTTATATTGGAAAGATGGTACCGGCACTTCATCTGCACAAAGAAGACTGGGAGATGAACGGAAGTCTGATCGGATGGCAGCTTAAGATCGGCCTTCCAATGGCATTTCAGTATTCGATTACGGCAATCGGAACAATTGTCGTACAGTCCTGCCTGAATATCCTTGGATCTACTGCAGCGGCGGGATTTGCAGCGGCAAGTAAGATCGAACAGGTATTTTCACAGGCGTATGTGGCACTTGGAACAACGATGGCTACTTACTGTGCACAGAATATGGGCGCGGGAAAATATACCAGAATCCGCAAAGGATTTAAAAATGCAACACTGATGGGATTTGCTTATGCGATCGTAACAGGTGTGATTATTTTCTTTGGAGGAAAATATATGACGGTATTCTTTGTATCGGAGAATCTGGACCAGATCATGGGATATGTAGATATTTACTTAAGATGTGTCAGTGTATCCTTCCTTCCACTTGTGATCGTGAACCTGTACCGCAATGGAATCCAGGGAATGGGATACGGTCTGCTCCCGATGACAGCTGGTATTGCAGAGCTTATCGGACGAAGCGGTGCAGCACTCATTGCTTCTCATTTTGGAAGCTATATGGGAATCTGTCTGGCATCACCGGCAGCGTGGGTGCTGGCAGGAACACTTCTGATCGTGATGTATTTTAAGATCATGAAAGGGAAAAAAGACCGTGAAATCCAGACAGGATATGCAGAAGCAGCAAATACATAGCAGAAAGAAAGAGTTTTGGAAGAATTATACGTCAAGAAATGATTGCGAATGCGATAAATTATGGTACAATAATAGCGGTTCCGGACAAAATGTCCGGGGACGCTATTAATTTTTATACCTATGAATGAGGATTAAAGTATATGTTGAAAATTAAAGAGTATGTAAAAGCAGAAAGTCTGGAGCAGGCTTATGAACTGAACCAGAAGAGAACGAATTGTATTCTGGGCGGAATGCTCTGGCTTAAAATGTCAAACAGAAATGTACAAAAAGCGATTGATCTGTCAGGTCTTGGACTGGATCAGATTGAAGAGACAGAAGATGAATTCCGCATTGGCTGTATGACAACGCTTCGGGAGCTGGAATGCCACGAAGCATTGAACGAGTGGAGTGATGGCGCAGTAAAAGATGCGGTATCAGATATTGTAGGAGTACAGTTCCGTAATCTTGCCACGATTGGAGGAAGCATCTTTGGAAGATATGGTTTTTCCGATGTACTTACGGTATTCCTTGCGATGGACAGTTATGTGGAATTACATAAAGGCGGTATCATCCCGCTGCATGAATTTGCACAGATGAAAAGGGATAATGACATACTGGTACGCGTGATCGTGAAAAAAGACCAGAAAGATTTTGTATATCTGTCACACCGTAATTCAAAGACAGATTTTCCGGTGCTGACCTGTGCAGTGTCTGTTGATGAGACAGAAGGCTGGATCAGCGTAGGGGCAAGACCGCAGAAAGCGGTACGTATGAGTATGACAGAAGAGGTCAGGAAAAAAGTAGAACAAGGCGTCTGTTCAGAGGAAGAGATGAAAAAGGAAGCAGAAGATATCTCCGCGCAGATAAAGACAGACAGCAATATGCGTGCAGGAAAAGAATACAGAAGTCATCTGGCAAAGGTTCTGATCCGCCGAAGCCTTGAAAGACTGAACGCAAAAGGAGGAGATCAGTAAGACATGAAAGTGAAGATTCTGTTAAATGGAAAGATGCGGGAAGCAGAGATCGCAGACGATCAGCTTCTGATCGACTTTGTAAGAGAGCATGGATGCTATAGCGTAAAGCGGGGATGTGAGACATCTAACTGTGGATTGTGTACGGTATTTGTAGACGATAAACCGGTATTATCCTGTTCGATGCTGACAGCCAGAGTGAATGGATGTAAAGTAGATACACTGGAGGGACTTCAAGAAGAAGCAAAAGAGTTCGGTGCATTTATTGCAGACCAGGGAGCAGAGCAGTGTGGCTTCTGTAATCCGGGAATGGTGATGAATGCGATCGCCATGTTCCGTGAGAATCCAGAGCCGACAAGAGAAGAGATGAAAGTATACCTTGCCGGTAACTTATGCAGATGCTCCGGATATGAGGGACAGCTTCGTGCGATGGAAGCATTTATTGAATATAAAAAGAAAGGAGAAAGATCATGAAAGCAGTCGGACAGCCGATAAGAAAAAAAGATGCGATGTCACTTGTGACAGGAAAACCAGTATTTATGGATGATCTTGCTCCAAAGGATTGTCTGATCGTCAAGGTACTCAGAAGTCCGCATGCGAATGCACTGGTAAAATCTGTTAAGACGGATGTTGCAAAGAGAGTACCGGGAATAGAAGACATTTATACATGGGAAGATGTGCCGCATGAAAGATTTACAACTGCAGGACAGACTTATCCGGAATTAAGCCCGTATGACCGTCTGATTCTGGATCAGCATGTAAGATATGTAGGAGATCCGGTTGCAATCGTAGCAGGGGAAAATGAGGCATGTGTAGATAAGGCCCTTAAGATGCTGAAAGTAGAATATGAAGTACTTCCGGCAGTGCTGGATTTCCACACGGCAAAGGACAATGAACTTCTGGTGCATCCGGAGGATAACTGGAGAGCATTGTGCCAGGTGGGGGCAGATAATAAGAGAAACTTATGTGCCAGTGACTGTACAGAAGACGGAGATGTCGATACGGTGATGGCAGAATGTGATGAGATCGTGGAAGGCACTTATCACGTAAGAGCTGCACAGCAGGCAATGATGGAGACATTCCGTACGGCATGTTATATGGATACATATGGAAGACTGAATATCTTCAGTTCAACACAGATTGTATATCATGTAAGAAGAATCATTTCCAATGCACTTGGAATTCCAAAGTCTAAGATCCGTGTCAGCAAGCCGAGAATCGGAGGAGGATTTGGAGCAAAACAGTCTGTTGTATCTGAACTTTTCCCGGCGTTTGTTACATGGAAGACAGGAAAAGCGTCCAAGATGATCTTTACAAGAGAAGAATCGCAGATTGCATCGTCTCCAAGACATGAGATGGAAGTGCATGTCCGCCTCGGAGCTTCCAAAGAAGGAAAGATCCGTGCGATGGATGTCTATACATTATCGAATACGGGAGCCTACGGGGATCATGGACCAACGACAGTCGGATTATCCGGACACAAGTCCATTCCGTTATATAGTTCGGTAGAAGCACACCGCTTTGCCTATGACGTGGTTTATACAAACCGTATGGCAGCAGGTGCATACCGTGGTTACGGGGCAACACAGGGAATTTTTGCGGTAGAATCAGCGGTCAATGAACTGGCAGGAAGATTGCATATGGATCCGGTGGAGCTGCGTTTGAAGAATATGGTAAGAGAAGGCGACGTGATGCCGGCATATTACGGAGAAACAGCAAAAAGCTGCGCACTGGACCGCTGTCTGGAACGTACAGCAGAGCTGATCGGATGGAAAGATAAGTATCCGTGTAAAGATATGGGAAATGGCAAAGTACGAAGCGTTGGAATCGCCATGGCTATGCAGGGATCCGGAATCTCAGGAGTTGATGTGGGATCGGCAACGATCAAGATGAATGATGACGGATTCTATACATTGATGATCGCAGCAGCAGATATGGGAACCGGATGTGATACGATTCTTGCACAGATGGCGGCCGAGTGTCTGGACTGTCCGGTGGAAAATATACAGGTATTTGGCGCAGATACAGATACTTCACCATATGATTCCGGATCGTATGCATCCAGTACAACATATATAACAGGAAAAGCCGTAGAAAAAGCATGTAAGAAACTGATAGACCAGATTCTTACAATTGCAGCCGGAATGTTAGAGACTCCTGTGGAGAAACTGGAATTTGCAGGAGATCATGTAGAGTGGCCGGACGGAGGAAAAGAAGTATCACTGACAGATATAGCGACAAAGTCTATGTGCGGCAATAACTGTGCACTGGAAGTTACAGAAAGCAATATGTCTCCGACTTCACCACCGCCATTTATGGCAGGTGCGGTAGAGATTGAGTTAGATAAAGAGACCGGTCATGTGGAGATACTGGATTATAAAGCGGTTGTGGACTGTGGAACGGTTGTGAATCCGAATCTTGCAAGAGTACAGACAGAAGGTGGTCTGGTACAGGGAATCGGAATGACGCTTTATGAAAATATCCAGTATAACGAAAAGGGAAGAATGCTGAATAATTCGTTCATGCAGTATAAGGTTCCGTCCCGTCGTGATATGGGAAATCTCCAGGTTGAATTTGAAAGCAGTTATGAACCGACAGGTCCTTTTGGAGCAAAATCAATCGGAGAAATCGTTATCAATACTCCGGCACCGGCACTTGCACATGCGATTGCCAATGCGACAGGATTCTGGTTCAAAGATCTTCCGATTACAAGTGAACAGATCGCAATGGGGATTTTTGAAAAATAAATAGATAAACTACTTGAAATCATTACAGAAAGTTATTACAATATTGGGTAACGTTTAGAAATTATATGTGGAGGCCGCTAAGATGCAGTTATTAAAAGACAGAATCCGTAAGGACGGAAAGATAAAAGAAGGCAATGTCTTAAAAGTGGACAGCTTTTTAAATCATCAGATGGATGTGAAATTATTTCAGGAGATAGGAAAAGAATTCAAGAGAAGATTCGCAGATGAAGAGATCACGAAGATCCTTACGATCGAGGCTTCTGGAATTGGAATCGCATGTGTTGCGGCAGAAGTATTTGATGTACCTGTTGTATTTGCAAAGAAGACCCAGACAAAGAATATTGCAGGAGATGTGTATACAACAAAGGTAGAATCCTTCACACACGGAAGAGTATATGATATTATCGTATCCAAAGAATTCCTTGGAGAAGGGGACAAGGTTCTTCTGATCGATGATTTCCTGGCAAATGGAAAAGCACTCGAAGGTCTGGCAGAACTGGTGAAAAAATCCGGAGCAGAACTGGTTGGAGCAGGTGTTGTCATTGAAAAAGGATTCCAGGTTGGCGGAGATATTATCCGTTCAAAAGGAATTCATCTGGAATCACTTGCAATCGTAGAAAGCATGGATGAAAAGACAGGGGAAGTTGTTTTCCGCGATTAATGACAGTAATTACGGAGTCAGTGACTGGTAAAAACGAGACACGGTGTTAACACCAACATAAATTATTAAGGGAATGTGAGGCTTTCATATTCCCTTTTTTTTATTCCTATGCTATACTTTATAATAAGTATGCAGATGCATAAAGAGAACTTAAAGTAAGGAGTAAGAACTTATGAAGAGAGTATTATTAAAACTCAGCGGGGAAGCTCTCGCAGGTGATAAAAAGACAGGATTTGACGAAGCAACCTGTATGGGCGTAGCAAAACAGGTAAAAGAACTGGTTGATGATGGAATCCAGGTAGCGATCGTAACAGGCGGCGGGAACTTCTGGAGAGGAAGAACAAGCGAAACGATCGACCGTGTAAAAGCTGACCAGATCGGAATGCTTGCAACAGTTATGAACTGTATCTATGTCTCAGACATTTTCCGTTATGCAGGAATGAAGACAGAAGTATTTACACCTTTCGTATGTGGTGCATTTACAACTCTGTTTTCCAAGGATGCAGCGGTAGAAGCTCTGAATGAAGGAAAGGTTATCTTCTTTGCAGGCGGAACAGGTCATCCATACTTCTCTACAGATACAGGAGCAGTTTTAAAAGCAATTGAGATTGAAGCAGATGCAATGCTGCTTGCAAAAGCAATCGACGGCATCTATGATAGTGATCCGAAGGTAAATCCGGAAGCTAAAAAATATGATGAGATTTCTATTCAGGAGATCATTGATAAGAAACTTATGGCTGTAGATTTAACAGCATCTATCATGTGCCTGGAAAACAAGATGCCAATGCTGGTATTCGGACTGAACGAAGAAAACAGTATCGTTGAGACCATGAAAGGAACATTTACAGGAACAAAAGTAACTGTATAATGAAAAATAAAAAATATTAGAACATAATTGCGATAAAAGGAGATCACACTATGAATGAAAGATTAAAACCATTTGAAGAAAAGATGAAAAAAACAATCGGAAACCTGGACGGAGAATTATCAGCAATCCGTGCAGGACGTGCGAATCCAAACGTGTTAAATAAAATTATGGTAGACTATTATGGAACACCAACCCCAATCCAGCAGGTAGCGAACGTATCTGTACCGGAGGCACGTATGATCCAGATCCAGCCATGGGAAAAGAGCATGGTAAGAGAGATCGAGAAAGCAATCATGACTTCTGATCTTGGAATTAACCCTACAAATGACGGAACAACTGTACGTCTTCTTTTCCCGGAACTTACAGAAGACCGAAGAAAAGAATTAGTAAAAGACGTTAAGAAAAAAGGAGAAGCAGCAAAAGTTGCAATCCGTAACATCCGCCGTGACGGAATCGATTCTGTTAAGAAATTAAAAGGAACAGACGTATCAGAAGACGAGATGAAGGATATGGAAAATGATCTTCAGAAACTGACAGATAAGTATGTAAAAGAAGTAGATAAAGCTGTAGAAGTAAAATCAAAAGAGGTTATGACAGTATAGAGCGTGTCTGAAAAATCATTTTTAGACACATGCTAAGACCTTGAAAAGATAGAACAGTATACAACGGGAGGGGGATAAGATCCAGAGGCTCTGGAACTGTCCCCTCTGTTCTTGTTGCGAAAAAGGTAAATGATCAGGATCTTGAAATAGAAAAAAGATCCTGCACAGGAGGAAAAATCTAATGAATGTACCACAACATGTTGCAATCATATTGGATGGAAATGGCCGCTGGGCAAAAGCAAAAGGAATGCCTCGTAACTATGGCCATGCGCAGGGAAGTAAGAATGTAGAGCGCATCTGTGAAGAAGCATGGAGAATGGGAATCAAATATCTGACAGTCTATGCGTTTTCGACAGAGAACTGGAACCGTCCGGATGATGAAGTAAATGCGCTGATGAAACTTCTCCGCAATTATATGAAGACATGTCTTAAGACGGCTGCAAAGAATGACATGAAGGTCCGGGTGATCGGAGATATTACCAGACTGGATGAAGATATCCAGAAGCGGATTCTGGATCTGGAAGAGGCAACGAAGAATAACGGTGGTCTGAATTTCCAGATTGCGATCAATTATGGAAGCCGTGATGAGATGGTCCGTGCAATCCGTAGACTTGCAAAAGACTGTGTAGACGGAAAGGTGAATCCGGATGAGATTGAAGAACAGACATTTGAACAGTATCTGGATACCAGAGGAATTCCGGATCCGGATCTTATGATCCGTACCAGCGGGGAACTGCGACTTTCCAATTATCTGTTATGGCAACTTGCTTATACAGAGTTTTATTTTACAGAGGTTCCGTGGCCGGACTTTAACAAAGCAGAGCTTGAGAAGGCCATTGAGCAGTATAATCACCGCGACAGACGTTATGGCGGTGTGAAGGAGGAAGAGGAACAGAATGTTTAAGACAAGATTATTAAGTGGAGTTGTTCTGGTCATCATACTAATCGCTACAGTAGGAACCGGCGGTGGTTTATTATTTGGCTTTCTGGCGCTGATCAGCCTGATCGGATTGTCAGAGCTTTATAAAGTAGTGGATGTACAGAATAAGATTTTGGGGTTGACAGGTTATCTGGCAGCAGTTGTATATTATGGTATTTTATATACCGGACAGATGCAGTATGTGACATTTTTTACGATTGCATTTTTGGTTGTGCTGATGGCGGTATATGTATTTTCATTTCCGACATTTAAGGCAGAGCAGGTAATGACAGTATTCTTTGGGGTGTTTTATGTGGCAGTGATGCTGTCATATGTTTATCAGACAAGAATGCTGTCGGACGGTGCAGTAGCAGTATGGCTGATCTTCTTAAGTTCATGGGGATGTGATACCTGCGCATATTGTGCGGGAATGCTTCTTGGAAAGCATAAAATGGCGCCAAAATTAAGCCCGAAGAAATCCGTAGAGGGTGGTATCGGTGGAATCGTTGGTGCAGCGCTTCTTGGAGCAATCTTTGCGTTTGCAGCGAATAAGGTTACAGGAGCAGGTGTAAGTGCAGGACAGTATGCAATCATCTGTGGTGTAGGTGGTATGATCTCACAGATCGGTGATCTTGCGGCATCTGCAATTAAGCGTAACCATGATATCAAAGACTATGGAAAACTGATACCTGGACACGGCGGAATCCTTGACAGATTTGACAGTGTGATCTTTACAGCACCGATCATTTATTATCTTGCAACATTCCTTGCAGGCAGATTGTAGGAGGCAGTATATGAAAAAAATAGCAATCTTAGGCTCGACGGGTTCTATCGGAACACAGACGCTGGAAGTCGTAAGAGAAAATGGAGATATCGAGGTGCTCGGACTGGCAGCCGGAAGCAATATTAAGATGCTGGAAGAGCAGATCCGGGAATTTCATCCACAGATCGTGGCTGTATGGTCAGAAGAAAAAGCAGCAGAGCTTCGTGTCAATGTGGCAGATACAGACACTAAGATTGTTGCAGGTATGGATGGACTTCTGGAAGTTGCAACAATGGATGGAACAGAGATTCTTGTGACAGCAGTTGTAGGAATGATTGGAATCCGTCCGACGATTGAAGCAATCAAGGCAGGAAAAGATATCGCACTGGCGAATAAAGAGACGCTGGTAACAGCAGGACACATTATTATGCCTCTGGCAAAAGAGATGGGTGTATCCATCCTTCCGGTAGACAGTGAACACAGTGCAATCTTCCAGTCATTACAGGGCAATACACACGGAGCACTGCATAAGATTCTCCTGACTGCATCCGGCGGACCATTCCGTGGAAAAAAGGCAGAAGAATTAATGGAGATCAAAGTAGAAGATGCGTTAAAACACCCGAACTGGTCCATGGGACGCAAGATTACAATTGATTCGTCTACAATGGTCAATAAAGGACTTGAGGTAATCGAAGCAAAATGGTTATTTGATGTAGACGTTGATCAGGTACAAGTAGTTGTTCAGCCACAGAGTATTATTCATTCCATGGTGGAATACGTTGACGGTGCGATCATAGCAGAGCTTGGAACACCGGATATGAAACTTCCAATCCAGTATGCACTGTATTATCCAGAACGTCGTTTCCTTCCGGGAGACAGAGTGGACTTCTGGAGTCTTGGAAAATTAGACTTTGAAAAACCGGATACGGATACATTCTACGGACTGGAACTTGCATACGAAGCAGGTCGTACAGGTGGAAGTCTTCCGACGGTATTCAATGCGGCAAATGAGCTTGCAGTCAGCCAGTTCTTAAACAGAAAGATAAAATATCTGGAGATTACAGAGATCATCGAGGATTGTATGAAGGCACATAAGAACATTGAGAATCCGACACTGGAGCAGATTCTGGAGACGGAAGCTGCAACATATGAAAGAATCAACAGCAGGAGGTAACCGGAGAATTTGGGAATTATATTAGCAATTTTATTATTCAGTTTCATCATATTTTTCCATGAGCTTGGTCATTTTTTACTGGCGAAGAAAAATGGAATAGATGTCAATGAATTTGCTATTGGAATGGGACCGGCAATCTATTCGAAAGAATATAAAGGAACCAAATATGCGATCAGGATACTGCCAATCGGCGGATACTGCGCAATGGGGGAAGATGACGAGGCGACGGATTCGCCAAATAACTTTAATAACAAGTCTGTATGGGCAAGAATCTCGGTGATTGCTGCAGGACCGGTATTTAATTTCATACTGGCATTCGTATTTGCAGTGATCATAACGGCTATGGTAGGCTATGACAAACCTGTGATCGGTGCGGTGGACGCCGGATATCCGGCAGCAGAAGCCGGACTGCAAAAAGGCGACGAGGTTGTAAAGATGGGGAATAAAAACATCCACATTTTCAGAGAAATAAGCTTTTATAACCAGTTTCATGCCAATGAAGACATCGATGTGACCGTATTGCGTGACGGTAAGAAAATCACAGTGACACTGACACCGAAGATGGATAAAGAACTTGGATATAAACGGCTTGGAATCGGAAGCACAGGATATACGAAAGCTAATCCGCTGACGGCACTTCAGTACGGGGCCTATGAAGTGAAATTCTGGATCTGTACAACACTCGACAGCCTGAAGATGCTGGTAACCGGCCAGATCGGAGTCAACCAGTTATCCGGACCGGTGGGAATTGTAAGTTCCGTAGATACGACATATAAGCAGAGCCGGTCTTACGGAGCATTCGTTGTAGCAGTACAGATGCTGAATATGGCGATCCTGTTATCAGCAAACCTTGGTGTTATGAACCTGTTACCACTTCCGGCACTGGACGGAGGACGACTGGTGTTCTTATTCATCGAGGCAATCAGAAAGAAACGAGTCCCACCGGAGAAAGAAGGATATGTGCATTTTGCGGGGATTGTTATATTGATGGCACTGATGGTGTTTGTGATGTATAATGATATTCACCGGATATTCTTTGGGGGATAGAAGAAATTTTGTTTTATATGTATAATTAGAAATAGATACAAGTGTTAATTACAATATAAAGCTATCAACACCAGCGGCTTGTAATGGAACTATCTGCTACATTTATGTGGAACCGGATATTTCGGTAATTTGTGATCCATCAAAAATTACGGATAAAGGATGCAATGGTGCACCGGATTTCATTATCGAAATTGTATCACCGAGCAGTCAGCGGATGGATTACCTGACAAAACTTTTCAAATACCGTACCGCCGGTGTCCGGGAATACTGGATTGTTAATCCACTGAAACAGACTGTACAGGTATTTTTATAATTTTTCTAAAATCGGAAAGAAATCAAAAATGAGATCTTTCCGATTTTTTGTACACTTGGCGGTGCACGTTGCTAATGGATACAGTTATTTGTGACAGGTATTATATTGATTACAATATGGCAGATGAAATAATGAAACGGAATATAGAGAACGTATAAAAGAGGTGTATAGCGCATCTCTTTTATTCAGTTTAACTCCGCAATCCGCGACACCCCTACATAGATCTCCGATATCTTATACCATGTTGTATAATCCACCTCCCCAGTCTGCGGCAGTCCAAAGATCTTTTGGAAAGTGCGTACAGATTCCGCAGTTGCCGGACCATAGATACCATCTGCAGTTACTTTCGGAATGGCAGGATAAGCCCCGGCGATGACATTTAGCTGCTCCTGAATCTGCCGGACTTTACTGCCGCTTGAGCCTATCTCAAGTGTATAACCAGGCCAGGAAGACGGGATGCCGGAGATGGCTTCGGCAGTGTTGATGTACATGTCATCTCCATAATAATAACGAAGGATTTCAATCGGAGAGTAGCCCTGGTCGCCTAGGCTTTTTGAGCCCCACTGCGTTAACCAGTTCGGACACTGCACCTGCCGTCCGTCACAGTACTGTGTAAGTATCGGCTGCTTTACATTCGGACGGGAGAGATAATCTGCAAATAATTCATCCACAATAATTGAGATCGTATCAAATATATTTCGCTCAGGAATCCACTTATGGTCGAATGCAGTGGAGGAGGTGATGGTAAAATCATATCCCTTGTTCCGGTAAAATTCCGTATATACCCGGTTCAGTGTAAAGGACATGATCGCCAGTACATTTGCCCGGATTGTATTTTCCGGCCATGTGGCATAGATTTCACTGGAGGCGACATTTTTGATGTAGTCTTTATATTTCACATAATAATTTGTTGCGGTGGAATCCCGGGGACTTCCGTCATGTACAACAATATATTCCGGAACCACAACCCGGCTTAATACGATCTCGCCGCTTTCCGGTACTGGCTGGATCTCGTCTTCTGGAATTTTCGGCGGATAATTACCATATAATGTATGAGCTGGAATTACGTAGACATCTTCGTCTGCGTTTGGATTATCGATTGGTTTCAGACGTATATTCTGAATGGCGGTAACATCAGAAAGAATTTCGGCACCTGCGATGCTGATGGATTCGAATCCCGGAGCAGTTACCTGTAACGTATATTCAGAATAAGGCTGCTGTTCGTTTTCTGGATTCAGACTATATTCCACAGGAGGAGCTGCAAGATCGATGGTTTCGGTCTGTCCGGAAGAATCGGTTTCCAATTGTTCTAATTCTGAGTCAGGAACTCCGGTATAAGAGATGGAGATCTTAGCATCTGCGATTGGAAATGCAGTGATATCGGAAACGATATTGACCTGCAGACGGCCTTTGTCAGGTGTGTCCTGAGGATTTGGAAGTGATCCATTCATGAAAATACCTCTTAAAAGATTCTGTCATTGAAAGAATATGCGAAGAAAGTAATTATGTGCATTGTGGAGAAGCCAGATAAAAATGCAATCATCATTGCAGGTGGCAAGGAAGAAAACGGCATCTGATTTTTATCTGAGATGGTCTTTGGCGGAATTGCAGAGGTACAAAGAAAAATGTATAATGGAACGACAAAGAGCAAAATATAGAGAAAGATGTATAATAGAGAGGAATGTATGATAAGAAGGAAATATAAAAAAAGAAAGCATGGTTTTGCAGTTTTGCTCATGTTTTGTGTCATTCTGACCGGGGCTGCAGGTGCGCAGAGAGTTGTGAACTGGAACAAAGGAACAGATCAGGAAAAAAGCAGCATTCCCTATCAGAAGACGAGTGGAGAGATGGAGAATGCCACGGACAAATATTATTATGAACAGCTGGCAGACGAGGAAAAGCAGATCTATCAGGAAATCTTAGAAGGAGTCAGAAACCATACGGAAGAGATCTATGTACATGCGTCGGATGCAAACCAGGCGAATCAGATTTTTCAGGATATTATCAAGGACCAGCCGGATGTTTTCTGGTGCGATGGGACGGCAACTGCAGTTTCACACAAAGGAAATGAAAGTTATACAGTATTAAAACCCAAGTATATATATGATGCCGGAGAAAGTTCATTCATGAGTCAGGAGATTGAACAGCAGGTGGATGAATGGCTGAAAGATCTGAAAAATGATGCGGATGATTATCATAAGATCCTTTATGTATATGAAAAGATTGTTGATATGGTAGATTATGATGCGGAAGCATCAGATAACCAGAATATTTACAGTGTATTTGTAAATCACCGTTCCGTCTGTGCGGGATATTCGAGAGCGACGCAGTATCTGCTGGAAAAACTGGGAGTCTTCTGTACTTATGTAACGGGGAAGACGACAGGAGGAGAAAGTCATGCATGGAATCTGGTGAAATGTAACGGAGACTATTATTATCTAGATACAACCTGGGGGGATCCCGTATTCCAGAAAGCAGAAGGAGAAGAGACATCTGCGGATCAGAATATCAGTTATGACTATATGTGCTGTGATGACACAGAACTATTGCAGACGCATGTGCCGGATAGTGAGACCGTACTTCCGGCATGCAGTAAGATGGATGCGAATTACTATGTAGTAAATGGAATGTATTATCAGCAGTATGACGGAGAACAGGTATTAAATGCGATGAATCAGTCAGTCTGGAATAAGGAATCATCAACAACGTTTAAATTCGCAGACGAGGATCTGTACCAGCAGGCACACGATGACATTTTCCAGAATCAACTGCAAAAAGCGGCAAAGAACCTGGCGCAGGCCTATGGTCTTGCGCAGGTAAAGTATCAATACATCGATGACCCGAGACTGCACAAGATTGTAATATTTTGGCAGTATTCATAAAAAAACAAAAATATCCGTTGAAAATCGCCGGATTATGTAGTATAATTTTTACAATTTGTGAAGACATAAATTGTCTGGTATCGATGGATCAAAAACAAGGCGGTTTTGTGCTTGCACAAACTGCCTTTTGTTCTATATTTTTAAGAAAAATTCCTTGTTACAACGAATTTTTTTTGCCCAGATATAGAAAAATCCACGGAAATGGCGGTATGACTTCATGAAAAAAGAAAAAGAAACACAGAAGGGAAAAGGTGAATATATGAAAGCATTTCTTATATTAGAAGACGGGACTGTCTTTACCGGAACCAGCATAGGTTCGACAAGAGACATGATTAGCGAGATAGTGTTTAATACTTCAATGACAGGTTATCTGGAGGTATTAACCGACCCTTCTTATGCGGGACAGGCCGTAGTAATGACCTATCCATTGATTGGAAATTATGGCATCACACCGGATATGGAGTCAAGGAAGGCATGGCCGGATGGATATATCGTAAGAGAACTTTCCAGAATGCCAAGCAACTTCCGTTGTGAAGGAACAATTCAGGATTTTCTGAAAGAGCAGGATATTCCTGGAATTGCAGGAATTGATACACGTGCCCTTACGAAGATTCTTCGTGAAAAGGGAACCATGAACGGAATGATCACCACAAATGAGAATTACAATTTAGATGAGATTCTTCCAAAACTGAAAGCATACACAGTTGGTGATGTGGTATCAAAAGTAACATGTGATGAAAAATATGTCTTAGAAGGCAATGGACCGAAAGTGGCCCTTATGGACTTCGGTGCGAAGAAGAACATTGCCAAATCTTTAAATGAGCGTGGCTGTGAAGTAACAATTTATCCGGCAGGTACAAAAGCAGAAGAAATCATTGCTGCTAACCCGGACGGCATTATGTTGTCTAATGGGCCTGGAGATCCGGAGACATGCGTATCTATTATTGAAGAGATCAAGAAGTTATACAATACTGATATTCCTATTTTTGCAATTTGTCTCGGACATCAGCTTATGGCACTTGCAAATGGCGCAAAGACTTATAAGTTGAAATATGGACACCGTGGCGGTAACCATCCGGTGAAGGATCTGAGCAATAACAGAGTTTACATTTCTTCACAGAATCATGGCTATGCAGTTGACGGTACGTCAATTGACCCGAAAGTGGCAAAAGAAGCGTTTATCAATGTTAACGACGGAACCAACGAAGGACTTGCATACGAAGGAAAGAACATTTTCACAGTTCAGTTCCACCCGGAAGCTTGTCCTGGACCACAGGATTCCGGATACCTGTTTGACAGATTTATGGATATGATGAAAGGAGCAAAATAATGCCTAGAATTAAAGATATTAAGAAAGTATTAGTAATTGGCTCTGGTCCTATTATCATTGGACAGGCAGCGGAGTTTGACTATGCAGGTACACAGGCCTGCCGTTCATTAAAAGAAGAAGGTCTGGAAGTAGTTCTTCTGAACTCTAACCCGGCTACGATCATGACAGATAAAGATATCGCAGATCGCGTATACATCGAGCCTCTGACAGTTGAAGTAGTAGAGCAGTTGATCTTAAAGGAAAAACCAGACAGTGTCCTTCCTACACTTGGTGGACAGGCAGCACTGAACCTGGCTATGGAGCTGGATGAAAATGGATTCCTTGAAAGAAATAACGTACGTCTGATCGGTACCACTTCTGAGACAATCAAAAAGGCCGAAGACCGTCTGGAATTCAAGATGACAATGGAAAAGATCGGCGAGCCTTGTGCAGCTTCTAAAGTCGTAAAAGATGTACAGGCAGGTATTGAATTTGCAGAAAGCATCGGATATCCGGTAGTACTTCGTCCGGCTTACACACTTGGTGGAAGCGGTGGTGGAATCGCTGATAACAGAACAGAACTCGTAGAGATCCTGGAAAACGGACTGCGTCTTTCACGTGTTGGAGAAGTTCTGGTAGAGCGTTGTATCGCAGGATGGAAAGAGATTGAGTACGAAGTAATGCGTGACAGCAATGGTAACTGCATTACCGTATGTAATATGGAAAACTTAGACCCGGTAGGTGTACATACTGGAGACAGTATCGTAGTAGCACCTTCCCAGACACTGAGTGATAAAGAGTACCAGATGCTCCGTACATCTGCTCTTAATATCATCAGCGAGCTGAATATCACTGGTGGATGTAACGTACAGTATGCGCTGAATCCGGATTCATTTGAGTACTGTGTAATTGAGGTTAACCCTCGTGTAAGCCGTTCTTCTGCTCTTGCATCTAAGGCAACAGGATACCCGATCGCCAAGGTTGCAGCAAAGATCGCTCTTGGATACACACTGGATGAGATCAAGAATGCAGTAACAAAGAAGACATATGCAAGTTTCGAGCCTATGCTTGACTACTGTGTTGTTAAGATCCCAAGACTTCCATTCGATAAGTTCATCAGTGCAAAACGTACACTGACAACACAGATGAAAGCGACTGGAGAAGTTATGAGTATCTGTGATAACTTCGAGGGAGCACTTATGAAAGCCATCCGTTCTCTGGAACAGCATGTAGACAGCCTTATGTCTTATGATTTCTCTTACTTAAAAGGAGAAGAACTGTTAGAAGAACTGAAAGTTGTAGATGACCGCCGTATCTGGAAGATCGCAGAAGCAATCCGCCAGGGCATCAGCTATGAAGATATTCACAGAATTACAAAGATTGACAACTGGTTCATCGATAAGATCGCAATTCTTGTAGAGATGGAACAGAAACTAAAGACAGAAGAATTAACAGCAGAGACATTAAAAGAAGCAAAACGCTTAGAATTCCCGGATAATGTAATTGCAGAACTGACAGGAAAGACAGAGCGTGAGATCCATGATCTTCGTCATGACAATGGCATTACAGCTTCTTATAAGATGGTTGATACCTGTGCAGCTGAGTTCGCAGCAGAGACACCATATTATTACTCTGTATTCGGAAGTGAGAACGAAGTAGTTGAGACTTCCGGCAAGAAGAAAGTACTGGTACTTGGTTCCGGACCGATCCGTATCGGACAGGGTATTGAGTTCGACTTCTGTTCTGTACATTGTACATGGGCATTTGCCAAAGAAGGATACGAGACAATTATTGTAAATAATAACCCTGAGACGGTAAGTACAGACTTCGATATCGCAGATAAGCTGTACTTCGAGCCTCTGACACCGGAAGATGTAGAAAGCATCGTAGATCTGGAAAAACCAGACGGAGCAGTTGTACAGTTTGGTGGACAGACAGCGATCAAGCTTACAGAGTCTCTAATGAAGATGGGCGTCCCGATCCTTGGAACATCTGCTGAAAATGTAGATGCAGCCGAAGACCGTGAGCTGTTCGATGAGATTCTTGAGCAGTGCGAGATCCCAAGACCGACAGGTGGAACTGTATTTACAGCCGAAGAAGCTAAGAAAGTAGCGAACAGACTGGGTTATCCGGTGCTGGTAAGACCTTCTTACGTACTTGGTGGACAGGGAATGCAGATTGCGATCAACGATCATGATATCGATGAGTTCATCGGAATCATCAACCGTATCGCACAGGATCACCCAATCCTGGTTGATAAATATTTACAGGGTAAAGAAATTGAGGTCGATGCCGTATGTGACGGAGAAGATATCCTGATTCCAGGTATCATGGAGCATATCGAGCGTGCCGGAATCCACTCCGGAGACAGTATTTCTGTATATCCTGCACAGAGCATCTCTCAGAAGACAAAAGAGACGATTGCGGAATATACAAGAAGACTTGCAAAATCATTACACGTAATCGGACTGATCAACATCCAGTTCATCGTATGTGGCGAGGATGTATATGTAATCGAAGTTAACCCTCGTTCCAGCCGTACTGTTCCATACATCAGTAAGGTAACAGGTATTCCGATCGTACCACTTGCAACAAAGGTGATCATCGGACACAAGATCAAAGAACTTGGTTATACACCTGGATTACAGCCGGAAGCAGATTACTTTGCAATCAAGATGCCGGTATTCTCATTTGAGAAGATCCGTGGTGCTGATATCAGCCTTGGACCTGAGATGAAGTCTACAGGAGAGTGTCTGGGAATTGCCAAGACATTTGATGAAGCTCTTTATAAAGCATTCATCGGTGCCGGAATCAAGCTTCCAAAACACAAGAACATGATCATGACAGTTCGTGATGAAGATAAGGATGAAGCAGTAGAGATCGGACGCAGATTTGAGAAGATCGGTTACAAGATCTTTGCTACAGAAGGAACTGCAAAGGTTCTGACAGATGCAGGCGTAAAAGCGATGACAGTCAATAAGATCGAGCAGGAATCACCGAACCTTATGGATCTGATTCTTGGACATAAGATCGATCTGGTTATCGACACACCTCCGCAGGGAGCTGATCACTCAAGAGACGGATTCGTGATCCGTAGAAATGCGATCGAGACAGGTGTTAATGTACTGACAGCGATCGATACAGCAAAAGCTCTGATCACCAGTCTTGAGAATACAGATATCCAGAAACTGACACTGATTGATATCGCCAAGATCAAATAGAATTTGGACAATCGGATTTGGTGTAAATAAATTTTGTGCAACAGAATTTGAAAAATTGATATTTGTAATGTTTGTAAAAATATAAATAAAAAGTGGCATACAGCATGATTACTTGCGGTATGCTGCTTTTTTTGTTGCCGGACATTCGAAAGAATCTTTGTGAAGATTGGAAGTGGTTATCACTGGATACCATATATCATCGTAATTGCAGCAGGTATAAGTATTCCATTATTTGTCATTCTGGCACTGGTAAGTTATTGTAAAAAGGAATATTAATAAAATGTTACGGATGAATTTCAAGATCGTAAAAAATGTAAAAAATGGATTGCAAAAATGATGATGAAAGGAGAAAAAACAGCAGAAAAAGCCGTCTGTAATGTGTGTCACAAGGCATCTGGAAATAAAAAAGTTGACAAAACGAAATAAACATGATATGATACCAATCGTTATGTGTAACATTTCTGTAATAAACGTAATAATATTGAAAAAAATGAATATAATTTATTAAAAGAAATGTAAATCATTGAAACAAATCAGGAGGGTATCATTATCATGTTAAAAGCTAAGAGACTGAGAAATATGTTCGTGCTCCTTGTAGCATGTACAGTAACAGCAACTGGATTCACAAGCCAGGCAGCCTCTAGACAGCCAGAAGTTACAACTATCACAGATACAAAAGAGGAAGATACAAATACACATGCCGCAGCTGTGGCAATCTCACAGGATCTGATTGCATCCACTCAGGAGATGGCACAGGAACAGCAGCAGATTATTGAAGAAAATATAGCAAAAAAAGAAGAGGAAGAGCGTCTCGCAAGAGAAAAAGCAGAGCAGGAAGCGAGAGAACAGGCGGAACGTGAAGCAAGAGAAGCGCAGGAGGCTTATGTAAGACAGAATCAGGAACTGATGGCATCCATCATTTTCTGCGAGGCGGGAAATCAGTCATATGAAGGACAGGTTGCCGTAGGAGCGGTTATTATGAACCGTGTAAAAAGCGGGACATTTCCAAATACAATAGAAGGCGTCATCTATCAATCTGGCCAGTTTTCACCGGTTGCTACCGGATGGCTTAACAAAGTCAGAAATTCAGCCGGTTATACACAGACGGCCATGCAGGCTGCGATCGATGCACTGAACGGTTCGAATCCGATTGGAAGCTGCCTGTATTTTGACCAGGGTGGTTCCGGAATGAAGATCGGAGCACATTATTTCCATTAATTATTTTGTGAAAGAGAATGTCGGATCTGGGTATATTCTTACGGGAAAATTCGAAAGAAATCTTAAGAAAACCAGAATTGACAAGCATATAAAAAATGTATTACGATGAGAGGGCAAAAGCATCAGATTGGCTTTTGCCCTCTTATCATATGTAAGAGAAGTTGTCGGGATGGACGTTTTTTGTATGCCAATGCATAAAGGAACAGCAGCCGTTGGCAGAGATATGAAATATAAAATGAACAGGTGTCGGGGGAACAAAAATTGTATAAAATATTAATCGTGGAAGACGAAGAGACAATTGCAGGCGGATTGAAAACACATTTGGAAAGATGGAATTATCAGGTGGAATGCATAACTGATTTTAGAAACGTCATGGAAAAATATGTAGCATTTGATCCACAGCTTGTACTTCTGGATATCGTACTTCCTTTTTTTAATGGATTCCACTGGTGTCAGGAGATTCGGAAGATATCAAAAGTTCCGATCATATTCCTGTCTTCTGCAAACGATAATATGAATATTGTAATGGCAATGAATATGGGTGGGGATGAGTTTATAGAGAAACCATTTGACCTGAATGTGGTGACGGCCAAAGTACAGGCAGTACTTAGAAGGACTTATGAATTCAGAGGAACGTCCGATGTTATGGAGTGGAATGGTGCGATTCTTAACCTGTCAGATACAACTTTATTATATCAGGACAGGAAACTGAATCTTACGAAAAATGAATTCCGGATACTACAGATATTGCTGGAAAATGCAGGAAAGATTGTAACCCGCGAGACGATTATGACAAGACTTTGGGACAGCGATGAATTCATTGATGATAATACACTTACGGTAAATGTGGCAAGACTTCGTAAGAAACTGGATCAGATCGGGCTGGGAGAGAAGATTACAACCAAAAAAGGAATTGGGTATATGGTGGAAGCATGAAATTAATAACAGCATTTTTAAAAGACAAAGGAAGAGAAATCAGTTTATATGCCGGGACGGTGGGAATCTTTGTCGTTGTAGCTTTCCTTTATAATATCCGGATAGATGAATTAAGATATGCACTGCTTCTGGTGGCTGTATGGCTGTTGCTTTATGAAGCAACGGAGTTCTGCCGGTTCCGGAAGAAGCATCTGATTCTGGAAAGCTTAAGGAAAGTACCGCAGGAATGTGCGGATAATCTTCCGCAATACAGAAATCTCCTGGAAGCTGATTATCAGGAAATAATAACAATGCTAAGTGAAAAACTGGCAGAGATAAAATCCGAAGATCAGATTGCCAGACAGGATCTTGCAGATTATTATGGAATGTGGGCGCATCAGATCAAGACGCCGATTGCGGCAATGCATATACTGCTTCAGGGAATGGAAGCGGAATATCCGGAGCTTACAAAGATAAAAGAGATTAAGATGGAGCTTTTTAAGATGGAACAGTATGTAGAGATGGTGCTGACTTATCTCAGGATGGAGGATATGTCTTCGGATCTTCAGATAGAGCAGGTTCCGTTAGATAAGATACTGAAGCAGTCTGTGCGGAAGTATTCGCAGATGTTCATATTGCAAAAGATCCGTCTGGAATACCAGCCGACAGGTCAGAATGTGCTAACGGATGAAAAATGGCTGGGATTTGTTATCGAACAGATCCTTTCTAATGCATTAAAATATATCAGAAGTGCTGGTGTGATCAGGATATATAAGGAAGAAAAAGATAACAGGATGCTTCTGATAATAGAAGATAACGGAATCGGGATACAGGCAGAAGATCTGCCGAGAGTATTTGAAAAAGGATTTACCGGTTATAATGGCCGGGCAGATAAAAAATCAACCGGAATAGGATTATATTTATGTAAAAAGATCATGAAAAGGTTAGGACACGGGATCTGGATAGAATCAGATATCGGGCACGGGACCTGTGTATATGTTGATCTGTCCAGAAAAGACTGGGATCCGGAATAAAGAATGGAACCTTACAGGAATGTAAGGTTAGACAGGGGAAATGTCACCTGCTTCGATGGCAGCGCATTTCCTCTTTTCTTATAATAGAGATCGTAAATGAGAGATCTGAAAAAAGAAAGGAAGAAATGTTATGGCATTATTAGAAGTAAAAAATGTGAAGAAAATATATACCACAAGATTCGGAAGCAATCAGGTAGAAGCATTAAAAAACGTAAGCTTTACCGTAGAGCGCGGGGAATATGTGGCGATCATGGGAGAGTCCGGATCCGGTAAGACGACGCTTCTTAACATCCTGGCGGCACTTGATAAACCGACAGAAGGGAAGGTTTATCTGAAAGAACGGGATCTTGGAAAATTAAAAGAAAAAGAGATTGCGGCATTTCGAAGACAGAATCTGGGATTTGTATTTCAGGATTTTAATCTGCTGGATACATTTTCGTTAAAGGATAATATCTTTCTGCCGCTGGTTTTATCTGGAAAAAAATATCCGGAGATGGAGCAGAGATTAAAGCCGATTGCAGAAAAGCTTGGAATAGAGAGGCTTCTTGATAAATATCCTTATGAAGTATCCGGAGGACAAAAGCAAAGGGCAGCGATTGCAAGAGCGCTGATCACGAATCCGCAGCTAATCCTGGCGGATGAACCTTCAGGAGCATTGGATTCAAAGGCAGCAGACAATCTGATGAACTTGTTTGCAACAATTAATCAAGATGGCCAGACAATTGTTATGGTAACACATAGTGTAAAAGCAGCCAGCAGTGCAAAAAGAGTTCTGTTTATCAAAGATGGTAAAGTGTTCCATCAGCTGTTCAGAGGCAATCTTAAGAATGAAGAGATGTACCAGAAGATTGCAAATACCTTAAAAGTCCTGGTGGTAGGAGGTGAGAGTGATGAATAGTTTTATATATGAAAAACTTGCAGTCACGAATCTGAAAAATAACCGGAAAACATATGTGCCGTATATTATCACTGCAGTTCTCACCGTTATGATGTTTTATATGATAGATGCGCTGAGCCGAGGAAAAGGAGTGGCGATGAATACTTTGCAGATATGTCTGCAGTATGCAACTGGTGTGATCATCGTATTTGCTGTGATTTTCCTGTTCTATACGAACAGCTTCCTGATCAAACGACGGAAAAAAGAGATCGGCGTATATAATATTCTGGGAATGGGAAAACGCCATATTGCGCGGATGATGGCAGTAGAGACGATTCTGACTGCCGGGATCAGTATTCTCGGAGGACTGCTGTCCGGGATCATATTTGGGAAACTGATGTACCTGCTGCTTCTTAAGATTATGCATAATAGTGTGGATATGCAGTTTTCGGTTAATGGAACTGCAATCGGACATACGGTACTTTTGTTTGCTGTGATTTTTCTTCTGACCTATGTGTATAATGTCCTGCAGATACAGCTGGTGAATCCGGTCGAACTTCTGCATGGAGGCAACCAGGGCGAAAAAGAGCCAAAAAGCAGATGGCTTCTCGTAGTGATCGGTGTGGCAGCACTTGGATGCGGATACTGGATTGCACTTACAACAGAAGCCCCATTAGAGGCACTTTTGAAATTCTTCGTTGCTGTGGTTTGTGTGATCATAGGAACATATGCACTTTTTATTGCCGGAAGTATTGTGGTTTTGAAAATACTCAGGAAAAATAAAGCATATTATTACAATCCAAAGCATTTTACAAGTGTGTCCGGGATGCTCTATCGCATGAAGCAAAATGGAGCAGGCCTTGCAAACATCTGTGTGCTCAGTACGATGGTGCTGGTCATGGTATCTACAACCGTATCGTTGTATGCCGGAATGGAAGACATTCTGGACTCCCGTTTTCCAAGAGATGTTTCCATCGTCTGCAATAAGGCAGATATAGACAATGAAGAAATGATCGACAGGCTTATAAAAGAGCAATGTAAGAAAAGTAATGTAAAGATCACCGACAGGGTGAGCTACAGATATGGAAGCATAAATGCTGTTTTAAAGGGGAATAACCTGGAGAAGGTAGAACAATACTATCCAGATAAAAACTTTTATTATGTAGAGATGCTTTCACAGGAAGAGTATAACCGGATAGAAAAGAAGCATATTTCACTGAATGAAGATGAGATACTGGCTTACTGTACGAATGGTACACACGGAAAAGACAAGATTACGATCGCAGATCAGACCTATCAGGTGAAAGAAGAACCAGGAGAGATGAAAAGTCAGCCAAAAAGCACGACTGAAATGTATAAGACATTATATCTTGTATTTGCAGACGCAGAACAGATTGAACGGATTCAGCCATTTTCTTATGCGGATAAATTTAACCTGAAAGGAGAAGAGAAAAAACAAAAAGAAGCTCTGGAACGTATAGAAAAAGAATTTTATGAACAGATTCCGGAAGGAACGATGGAAAGCCGTATGCTAAGCCGCTCTTCTTTCTATGAATTATACGGAGGACTGTTTTTCATTGGCATTTATCTGGGAAGTCTGTTTGTCATGGCGACGGTTCTGATCATTTACTATAAGCAGATATCAGAAGGGTATGACGACAGAGAACGTTATCAGATCATGCAAAAAGTCGGTATGAGCAAAAAAGAAGTGAAACGTTCGATTAGAAGTCAGGTGCTGAGTGTATTTTTCATGCCTTTGATTGTAGCGGTAATCCATGTTGCTGTGGCTTTTAAAGTCATGACAAAAATCCTGGGAGTGTTGAATCTTACAAATGTACCATTATTTGCAGGTTGTACAGTAATAACGATAGGTGTTTTTGCAGTGTTCTATATTATCGTTTACAGTATAACCGCAAAAGAATATTACCGGATCGTGAATTAATTAATTTTCATTGACTTTGTATCCGTCAGGTTGTATTGTTTTCTTAGAACGTTTTGCGAATCAAGGAGGAACTGAAAAAATGACAAAAGACGGCGAAAGAAATTTAGTAAAAGTAGAACATGTAAATGGTGGTGACGGATATATTATAAGAGAAGCAATGGTGACTTCAGAAGAAGTAGGAGAAGCCTGTAGAATGTATGCACGAATTCACCTGGATCCTGGATGCGAAGTTGGATATCATGAACATCACGGAGAGACAGAATCTTATTTCATTCTTACAGGACACGGAACATACGATGATAATGGAGAAAAACAGCCGGCGAATCCTGGAGATCTGTTCTTATGCAAAGACGGAGACGGACATGGTATTAAAAATACCGGTGATGAAGAGATGACTTTCATGGCTTTGATTCTGAAAAAATAGTATGCAAAGAAAATAACAAGAGGAACATATGCCAGACATATGTTCCTCTTGTTATCTTCAAAAGATTATAAATTCCGGAATACTTCCAATAACCGGTCATTATCTTCCGGCATCATGATGCAAAAGCGTACATATTCCCCGTCAAGACTTTCAAAAGAAGAGCAGTCGCGGATCATAAGATTCTGATGAATTGCTTTTTCAAAGACATCAAATGAAGTAACCCCTTCTTTTAAGATACGAACCAGTATAAAATTCGCATAAGCCGGATAGATTTTTACAGTATCCAGTTGGGAGAGCTCCTTACACATACGGGTACGTTCGGAATCAATCAGCTTCCAGGTTTTTTGAATGTATGTGGTATCTTTTAACATACGTTCACCGGCATAGGCTCCGACGCTGTTAAGGCTCCATGGATTCTGGTGGGTAAGAAGTGTCTGTAAAAATTCCTGATTGCTGGTAATACCATAACCAAAACGAAGTCCCGGAGCTGCAAAGAATTTGGATACCCCGCGTATGACCATAAAATTGTCGAATTCAGACACCAGTGGAATGGCAGAAAGGACTGCATCTTCTGGTGCAAATTCAATATAGGTTTCATCAATCATGACAAAGATATTCAAAGACTTACAGATGCTTAAAATCTGCTTCATCTCATCGGTGCTGATGGCAGATGAAGTCGGATTGTTCGGATTACAGATAATGAGTAATTCGATATCACTTTCAAGAGTGGCAGTCAGGCCCGGAAGGTCTAATTGAAAATGATCCGGCTCTTTTAAATTATAATATTCCAATGTACCGCCGACCAGATTCAGTTCTCTTGCATATTCAGAATAAGTTGGTCCGAGAAGAAGAGCTTTTTTGGGAGCACGCTGGTTAATAAGAAGGGAGATCAGTTCCGTAGAACCATTGCCTACAACAATGTGTTCAGGCTGCGTACCTGTGTATTCGGAAATGGCTTTTTTTAGGCCTGTATAGTTGCGGTCCGGGTAGCTGCTTATGATGTCAAGGTGCTCTGCAAGATCTTTCTTTACCTGGTCAGATAATCCGAGAGGATTTACATTTGCGCCGAAAAGGACAATTTTTTCCTTATCAAGATGATAATAATTTGCAATTTTTTCAAGATCACTTCCGTGAAATTCTGGTTTGTTTTTCATAGCATTCCATCCTATCATAACAGTTTGCTGCGGTTCTTTTGAAAAGCAGGACTTGAAAGATGCTCATCTTTGGACTGCAGCAACGTTTTTTATAATTTTAAGATTTTCAGTTTACGGCATTGCCAGCAGTTGACAAACAATGCTATAATTTATTATAGTATGTTTTAAGAAAAAAGCAACGAAAGAAGCAGGTGTAGGACTTGAAAAATAAAATCCAGAAATTTTCGAAGGGTGACTTTCAGCTGGTACGGCCGGATGTGATATTCGATGAAACCAATCTTGTTCTCATTATAGGAGAAGGGGAAGTATACAGAGGAAGTTTTACCATGCGAGCGAATAATGAAGGCAGAATACGAGGTTTGGTATACTCGTCTTCTTTTCGTGTTCATTTTAAAGATCAGGGATTTGAAGGAAATCCGACAAAAGTAGAATTTACTTATGACGGACGCGGCCTTCGTCCTGGACATGTCGAAAAAGGAAAATTTACAGTCGTATGTACCGGAGGGGAATACGAACTGACATTTACGGCAATTATAGAAAAACCATATGTAATGACTTCATATGGAAAAGTACAGGGAACAGATGATTTCCGCAAATTGGCGATTAAGGATTTTTCGGAAGCAGGAAGACTGTTCCGGTCAAAAGAATTCTATGAAATATTAAAATATGAAAATGAGAGAACGTTTTACCTCTATGATAATATGCGCAAATGGTCTCTTGGAGAGCAGGCTATGGAGGAATTCATGGTCGGTATCAAACAGAAAGAATGTATTTTCCTGACGTTACAGGGAGAAGGAATGCTGTTTGAAGATCTGACAGAATCTACAAAGGGAACTCTTACGATTATGAAGAATACGTGGGGGTATATGCCGATCAGGATTGTGACAGTCGGTGATTTCCTGAAGGTTTCAAGACCAGAGATCAGTACGGAAGATTTTGTGGGTAATACACATGAAATCGAGTACGTTATAAGAACGGAGAAGCTTCATGGTGGCCGTAATTATGGTGCGCTGAAGCTTGTGACGCCATATGAGACGCTGACATATGAAGTGGAAGTAGTGCAGAATCAGGATTATGATGAAGACCACCGTATGGCAGAACTTTTAATGGCACAGATCATTAAGGAATATGTAGGTTATGTGGCTGGAAGGATAAAGCTGGAAAACTGGGTGGAAAGTGCCATTGAAAGAGCCGTCGAACTCCGGAAGATGGAGCCGATGAATGAAATCTATCAGTTGATGTTAGCAAATATCTATCTGATCGGGAATAAAGTAGAAGAAGCAAAGTGGATTCTGGAAAATTATAATTATAACCGTTTTGCAATCGGAAAAGATCCGCTTACGAATTGTTATTACCTTTATCTGACAGCTAAAATCCGTGGTGATGAAGATTATGAAGACCGGGTACTGGATGAGATTGGTAAGACATATATGAGACATCAGGATTCATGGTGGATCCTTGCAATGATCCTGAACCTGGATCCGAGATATAAGAATCCGTATAAACGTCTGGAACTGCTGGAAGAGCAGTTTGAATACGGTATTCATTCGGTATTGTTCTATATGGAAGCTTATCTGTGCTATAAGGAAAAGCCGGCGTTATTAAAAAAGCTTGGGGTATTTGAAATCCAGGTGCTGAATTTTGCGACAAAATACCGCATGATGACAAAAGAACTTGCGCTGTATGTCTCAAATTTTGCAAGCCAGCAGAAAAATTACAGCAGTAAGCTGTTCAGAATACTGGAACGTATCTATAAGACATATGATGAGCCGATGATTCTGAATACTATCTGTACATTGCTGATCAAAGGAAATAAGACGCAGAAGAGATATTTCATATGGTATAAAAAAGCGGTTGATGCAGAGCTTAGGATTGCGCAGCTGTATGAATATTATATGATGACGCTTGATGAGGAGCGGGCGCATGGCCAGCTTCCAAAGCCATTGGTATTATATTTTATGCATGGCAATTCGCTGAATTATAAAAAAGCAGCATATCTGTATGCCAATATACTGACATATGAAGAATCGCAAAGCGAAATCTTTAAAAATTACAAAGAACAGATGATTGCATTTACATGGGATCAGCTGATGAAAAGGCATATCACAGAATCACTTCGTATCCTGTATAAGAGATTCTGTAAAGAAGATGAGATGCTTGCAGAACGGATGCAGGCGATGCGGGATGTCTGCTATTCATATGAGGTCAGAACCAAAGTCCCGAATATGAAGTGTATTCTTGTAATTGAAAAAGATGGTGCCGTGCGGCAGAGAATTCCATACGATGATGTAGATGGAGCAATCATCTATCTCTACGATAAAGAGTCAAGAATTGTATGGGAATCAGTAGAAGGACGCCATTACACAGATTCTATTCCGTATGAAACAAAGCGGTTATTCTATGAACCAAAATTCGTAGATATGTGCAGAAAATATGCGGTATCGAATGGAATCTGGGATCCGGAACCAGAAAAAGAAAAGCCGGATTATGAAAAACTGCAGGAAAGCAAAGATATAGAAAATTTTGATGATAAAGATCTGTTCATGCTGTGCAGTAAGAGAATACGGGAAGAAAATTATACAGAGGAAGATTTCCTGAGTGCTCTTACATTTGAGATGTTTGACCGCGGCCAGTACGATAAAGTAACACTTACGTATCTGGCGGAATATTACTGTGGACCGATCAGTGATATGAAACGTCTATGGAAAGTGCTGAAACAGTATGGCATACCTTCGGAAAAGGTTAGTGAGAGACTGATTACACAGATGGTATTTTCGGAGACGCTGTTCGAAGAAGAGCATATTTTTGAAGATTATTATATGTCGGACATTGTATATTTCCGTCTGAAGCAGGCATATCTTGCTTATGTTTCCAGGGAATATGTAGTAGGCGGACGAAAATTAGACAAATGTGTATTTGAGATCATTGCACAGGAGTTCGAACAGGAAGAAAAACTTCCGGATATCTGCAAAATTGCGCTTTTGATCTATTATTCGGATAAAGACTATTCGGAAGATATGGAAGTGATATTGCATCAGCTTCTCCGGGAAATGTGTGAAAAGCAGATGGTATTCCCAGCATATCTTGGATATAAGGAAGAATGGTTAAGAGAAGTGCAGCTTTATAATAAAGTGATGGTGCTTTACCGGTGTAAACCAGGAAAGAAAGTGAAGCTTTATTATAAAATGAAGCAGGGAGAACGGGAAGAACTGGGATATCATGCAGAAGCTATGCTGCCGATGTATGAATGTCTGTATGTCAAACAGTTCATCCTTTATCACGATGAGTCAGTCAATTATTATTTCCAGGAGACGGAAGATAATAAGGTGATGACAACAGAGAAAAAGGACTTAAAGCCGATAGAAAACCGTAAGCCGGTTGGAAAGTATCAGAGACTGAATGAACTGACAGCAATGAATACTTCGGCGATAAAATTAAAGACCATGCTGGATTTTGAAGAAGAAGAACGTATGGCAGATCAGATATTTAAAGTATATTAAAGAAATGGAAAGGAGGAGATGGTAATGACAAAAAGATGTGTTGTTGGATATGATCTGAATGAAAAAAACTGTCAGATCAGTTATTACAACGAGAACATGGAAGAACCGGAGACGATGGAAGTGGCATCAGATAATTATCAGATTCCTCTGATTTTGGGCTATTATAAAGATCACTGGGTATATGGACAGGAAGCAAAACAGCTGATGGAGTTCGGAGAAGGTAATATGATTACGGATCTGTTCCAGAAAGCAGTAAAGAGAAAAAAAGTACAGGTGGGAGATAAGATTCATGACGGAGTCTGGCTGCTGTCAAAATTCATCAGTCTTACGTTAAAGCATTTTGAAGAAATCGACTGTATTACATTTTCTGTTCCGTATACAAATGTAGATATGTCGAAGATGTTAAAAGGGATCGGAAGGCATATAGGTGTACCTGGAGAGCGTGTATACGTACAGGATTATAAAGAAAGCTTCTGTCAGTACATGTTCTACCAGCCAAAAGAATTATGGCAGTACGAATCAGCACTTTTTTACTGTGACGCACAGGAGATACGTGCCTACATGCTGCGCAGGCTGAATACAACAGGCGGAAGAAGAAGTGATATGTTTGTTACCGTAGAGGAAGTGGCCAATGCCCATATGAAGGAACTGGAAGCGATTTATCCAGTTTTGAATGAAGATAAGGCGAAGGATGCAGATGAAAGTTTCAAATCTTTCATTCAGAATGTATTCGATAAAAAGGTGGTATCATCGGTATATCTTACTGGAGAGGGATTCGAGAATAACTGGTATCCGAACTCTCTTAGGGTGTTATGCAATGGACGAAGAGCATTTATCGGCAATAATTTATATAGCAAAGGTGCATGTTATTCATCTATGCGCTATGCACAGAAATACGATGAGGGACCAATCTATCTGGATGGAACAAAGCTGACAGAACAGATATCCCTGCGGATGCGGATTGCCGGACAGGAAGGATGGTATCCGATTGTTTCATGGGGAACACACTGGTATGAAGCAGACGGACAGTGGGAAGTGCTGCTGGAAGATACATCAGATATAGAAATCCATATAGAGACACTTACCGGAGAAGAACTCAGGGTAGAGAGTATTCCGCTGGAAGGACTTCCGCAGAGAAATGATTATTCCCTGAGATTACAGATTGAAGTGATGTTCATGGATGAGCAGACCTGCATGCTCCGGTTTAAGGATATGGGATTTGGTGAATTTTATCCGGCATCAGATTTCATGATAGAAAAGGAATTACATTTGGGAGGTATCAATGGGCAGTTTAATTCTTTGTCATAAAAAACGGGCCAGACGACCTTTTGAAATATCCAGGATTCATATGAGAATCTATACGATAGAGGAATTGTGTTACTATATTTGTAATAATCTGTATCTGATAGATTATACCATTGTAAATGACAGACTGTGCAAGTGGCTTGCAGACGAACTGGAACTTATAGAGATGGCAGATGAACTGAGAGAAAAATTAAGAGAGGATTGTTCGATGGAGGACTTTATCCTCACGATTTTGAGAAAATCAGAAATCTATACAGCAGCCGAAATCAATAAAATGAAAAATGTTCTGGAACAGCTGCAGTCACAGAAAAATGTGGAAAAAGAAAAATACAAAGCCGACAGTCTTCAGAACAGCAAAGAATATGAGGCAGCAATACTGGTATATCAGGCGATTCTTAACAAAGAAAGAGACGAATCAGTAGATTCAAAATTCTATGGAAGAGTGTATGCAAGCATGGCAGCGGCGTACGGTCATCAGTTCTTATATGAAGAAGCAGCGAAAGCTTATCATGAGGCTTATAAGATCTGTGAAGAGCAGGAGCTTCTGAAGGCGTATTTATACAGCTGCTACAGAGCAATGTCACAGGAAGAATATGAAAAACTGATTTCCGGCAATCCGGTCCTTTCTGATCTGAATACAGAGTTAAAGGAACAGATTGAGCGGACAAAAAAGGAGATAGGGCTGGATATTCCGGAAGAAAAGCTGGAAGAATGGAAAAAGGACTACCGCAGGATTGACAAACAGCAGGGAATATGCTAATATAACCAAGAAATTTAGTGTGGTAAAGTAATCAACTGCTAAACTGGTAAAAGAGTGTAGCGGCTATGGATCACACGTAAAAGGAATACAGGAGGATATGGTTATGAAAAAGAAATTAGTACTGCTCCTTGTTACGGCAATGGCGGCTACAACGGTGATGGCAGGATGTGGAAGTAAAGATTCGGGTTCGTCTGACAGTGGGAAAAAATCTACAAAAGAAGCGAAAGTAGAAAATGATGATGATACATTTATCGTAGGATTTGATGCTTCGTTTCCACCATATGGTTTTAAAGATGACAGTGGAGAGTATGTAGGATTTGACCTTGATCTGGCACAGGAAGTATGTGACAGAAATAACTGGAAACTCGTAAAACAGCCAATCGACTGGGATTCAAAAGATGCAGAACTGAATTCCGAGACAATTGACTGTATCTGGAACGGATTTACCATGAATGGCCGTGAAGATGATTATACATGGTCAGATCCATATATCGACAATAAACAGGTTGTTGTAGTCAGAAGTGATTCCGGCATTGATGATTTTGCAGGATTGAAAGGAAAGCATGTAGAAGTACAGACGGATTCTTCTGCACTTGCAGCACTGGAAGGAGATCAGAAAGATCTTGCAGATACATTTGCAGATCTGAACCAGGTTGCAGAGTATAACACAGCTTTTATGGATCTGGAGTCCGGAGCATGTGATGCGATTGCGATGGATATCGGAGTTGCCAATTATCAGGTAAATTCAAGAAAGAATCCGGATGATTATAAGATCCTTGATAAAGAGATTTCTTCAGAACAGTATGCAGTCGGATTCAAAAAAGGAAATACAGATCTGAAAGATAAAGTACAAAAGACACTGGATGAGATGGCAGAAGACGGAACAATTGATAAGATCGCCGAAAAATATGCAGATTATGGAGTTCCGGGTGCACTGTGCATTGGACAAAAACAGTAATAAATAAGGCATAATCATCGGATGATGAATGGAAGGGGCCAACCATGAAGGGGACTGGCTCCTTTTGTTGCCGTATTGTATGTCGAGAAACTGGAGGATAAGCAAAAAATGGAGATAGGAACACTTTTAAGAGAGTTAGGCGGAGGAATGTGGATTTCTGCTGAGATATTTGTTTTGACATTACTTTTTTCCCTGCCGTTAGGTCTGGTGGTTGCCTTTGGAAGAATGTCAAAAGTTGCACCAATCAGATGGATTTCAAAATTATACATATCGGTTATGAGAGGAACGCCACTGATGTTGCAGCTTATGGTGGTATACTTTGGACCGTATTATCTGTTTGGAATGCGTATTTCTACGGGATATCGTATGACGGCAGTCCTGATTGGTTTTGCAATCAACTATGCGGCATATTTTGCCGAAATCTACAGAGGCGGGATCGAAGCAATTCCGGTAGGACAGTATGAAGCGGCGAAAGTATTAGGATATTCGAAAAGCCAGACATTTTTCCGTATTATATTTCCGCAGGTCTGCAAACATATTCTTCCGGCTGTGACGAATGAGATTATTACACTGGTAAAGGATACGTCTCTTGCATTTGTTCTGGCAGTAACAGAGATGTTTACAATGGCAAAACAGATTGCAGCAGCACAGACTTCTATGGTTCCGTATATTGCAGCAGGTATTTTCTATTATGTATTCAACCTGCTTGTTGCGATGATTATGGAAAGAATAGAAGAAAAGCTGAATTATTACCACTAGGAGGAATGGATCATGAGTCTGCTTGAAATGAAAAATATTAAAAAAAGTTTTAACGGAGTAGAAGTTCTAAAAGACATATCTCTTAAGGTGGAAAAAGGAGAGGTGCTTGGTATTATCGGGCCTTCCGGATCTGGAAAATCTACACTTCTCAGATGTGCGACAGGACTTGAGACTGCTGATGCGGGAGTGATTAATTATGATGGGACTTTTGGACTGGTGTTCCAGAACTTTAATCTATTTCCACATTATTCAGTCATGAAGAATATTACGGATGCGCCGATCAAGGTACAGAAAAGAAAAAAAGAAGAGGTATACAAAGAAGCAAGAGAGCTTTTGAAAAAGATGGGACTTTCCGATAAGGAGGATGCGTATCCATGCCAGCTCTCAGGAGGACAACAGCAGCGTGTATCGATTGCCAGAGCTCTTGCACTGAATCCGGATATCCTGTTCTTTGATGAGCCGACATCTGCGCTTGATCCCGAACTGACTGCGGAAATCCTGAAAGTTATCCGTGAGCTTGCCATGGAACATATGACGATGGTGATCGTTACGCATGAAATGAATTTTGCAAGGAATGTATCGGATTATGTAATTTTTATGGATGAAGGAGTAATCGCAGTAGAAGGAACTCCGGATGAAGTGTTCGGTTCGTCGAATGAAAGAATGAAAGAATTTCTCGGAAAATTTAATGATTAAATCGTGATGTATTCGAAAGAATTTGCATGTGGCAGATCTTGTAGATATCATAATTCTAATGAATAAAACACATATATAAGCTGAACTTATTAAAAAGATGCGCTATAAATAATGTATCACAGTAAGTACAAGGCAGGTGGAAATATTGCTTTTCCGTCTGCCTTGTATTATACTGATATAGCAAAATGCTTTTTAAAGACAGTTTTGACAAATGAAAAATTTGAAAAGAATGGAGTCTGCATTTATGAGTGAATTTGAAAAAGTAACAACAGGACTGGGTGAAGAATGCGGTGTATTTGGAGCATATGATATGGATGGCGGAGATGTTGCACCATCCGTTTATTATGGACTTTTTGCATTGCAGCACAGAGGACAGGAAAGCTGTGGTATCGCAGTGACGGATACATATGGTGAAAGAAAAGTACATTCCAAGAAAGGACTTGGACTTGTCAACGAGGTGTTTGATGAAGACTCGCTGCAGGAGTTGAAGGGTAATCTGGGTGTAGGTCATGTAAGATATTCTACAGCAGGAGGATCCAGAGCGGAAAATGCGATGCCGCTGGTTATCAATTATGTAAAAGGAATCCTTGCAATCGCACATAACGGTAACCTGACGAATGCCATTGAACTTCGCCATGAACTGGAGTATACAGGCGCTATTTTCCAGACAACAATTGATTCAGAAGTGATTGCGTACCATATCGCAAGAGAACGTCTGAATGTAAAAAAAGCTGAGGATGCCGTGAAGAATGCGATGAAGAAGATCAAAGGAGCATATGCCCTGGTAGTAACTTCTCCAAGAAAGCTGATCGGAGCAAGAGACCCGTTTGGACTGAAACCTCTCTGTATCGGAAAGAGAGATAATACCTATTTTCTTGCATCAGAAAGCTGTGCAATTGCGGCAGTAGGGGCTGAGTTTGTAAGAGATGTAGAGCCGGGAGAGATTGTAAGCTTTACAAAGCATGGAATCAAATCCGATAAATCCATGGTAATTGATCCGAAAAAGCAGGCAAGATGTATTTTTGAATATATATATTTCGCAAGAATGGACAGCGTGATCGATAAGGTAAATGTTTATCATGCGAGAATTGTTGCAGGAAAAGCTCTGGCGGAATCGTATCCGGTGGATGCAGATCTGGTTGTCGGAGTGCCGGATTCAGGACTTGTGGCAGCAAAGGGGTATTCGGAACAGTCCGGAATTCCTTATGGAATGGCATTTCATAAGAACAGTTATGTGGGAAGAACCTTTATTAAGCCAAAACAGAGCCAGCGCGAAAGCAGTGTAAAGATTAAACTGAATGTAATTGAAGAAGTGGTAAAAGGAAAGAGAATTGTCATGGTAGATGATTCTATCGTACGAGGAACCACATGTGCCAATATTATTAAGATGCTGAAAAAAGCCGGCGCAAAAGAAGTGCATGTACGTATCAGTTCACCACCGTTCTTACATCCATGTTATTTTGGAACAGATGTGCCGTCGAATGAACAGCTGATTGCACATTCACATACAACAGAACAGATCCGTGAGATGATCGGAGCAGATTCCCTTGGATATATGGAAGTTGAAAAATTAAAAGATATGATCGGTGACTTGGGATACTGTGATGCATGTTTCACAGGAAATTACCCTATGGAGGTGCCGGGAAGAGATATTTCTCTGGCATTTGAGTAAGAATGAGGTTACAATAATCAGGTAGACTATAATAAGGAGATTATATTAATATGAGTAACGACAGATATACAAGCCCACTTTCAGAAAGATATGCGAGCAAAGAGATGCAGTATATTTTTTCACCAGATAAGAAATTCCGTACATGGAGAAAACTCTGGATCGCACTTGCGGAGACAGAGAGAGAACTGGGACTGGATATTACAGAAGAACAGATCGAAGAACTGAAAGCACACGCAGATGACATCAATTATGATGTGGCAAAAGAAAGAGAAAAAGTAGTACGTCATGATGTAATGTCTCATGTATATGCTTATGGAAAACAGTGCCCGAAGGCCAAAGGTATTATTCATCTGGGAGCAACATCTTGTTATGTAGGCGATAATACAGATATTATCCTGATGTCGGAAGCACTGGAAATCGTAAGAAAAAAACTGATCAATGTGATCGCAGAACTTGCAAAATTTGCAGACGAACATAAGAATCTTCCAACGCTTGCATTTACACATTTTCAGCCGGCACAGCCAACAACAGTAGGAAAGAGAGCAACACTGTGGATGCAGGAGTTCATGATGGATCTGGAAGATCTGGAATATGTAAAAGGAAGCTTAAAACTTCTTGGATCCAAGGGAACAACTGGAACACAGGCAAGTTTCCTGGAACTGTTTGATGGAGATCAGGAGACAATTGATAAGATCGATCCGATGATTGCCAAGAAGATGGGATTTGAGACCTGTTATCCGGTATCCGGACAGACATATTCACGTAAGGTTGATACAAGAGTGGTAAATGTTCTTGCCGGTATCGCAGCAAGTGCACATAAGATGTCCAATGATATCCGTCTCCTTCAGCATCTGAAAGAGATTGAGGAACCATTTGAAAAGACACAGATTGGATCTTCAGCGATGGCATATAAGAGAAATCCGATGAGAAGTGAAAGAATTGCTTCCCTTTCAAGATATGTAATGGTAGATGCAATGAATCCGGCGATCACATCTGCAACACAGTGGTTTGAAAGAACACTGGATGATTCCGCAAACAAACGTCTCAGTGTTCCGGAAGGATTCCTTGCAATCGACGGAATTCTTGACCTGTGCCTGAATGTAGTAGATGGACTGGTTGTATATCCAAAGGTTATCGAGAAGAGACTGATGTCAGAACTTCCATTTATGGCAACAGAAAATATTATGATGGATGCTGTAAAGGCCGGCGGAGACAGACAGGAACTTCACGAGAGAATCCGTGAACTTTCTATGGAAGCAGGACGTAATGTTAAGGAAAAAGGATTGGACAATAACCTTCTGGAACTGATTGCAGCAGATCCTGCATTTAATCTTTCACTGGAAGAACTACAGAAGACAATGGATCCTGCAAAATATGTAGGACGTGCACCGGTTCAGGTAGAAGCTTATCTGAAAAATGTAGTAAATCCAATGCTGGAAGCAAACAAAGAAATCTTAGGTGTAACTGCTGAGATTAACGTATAAAAATAAAATAAAGAACTGTTTTGAAGTATAAGAACAGTGTGGAAAAAAGAAAGTGGTATCTTGAGTGTGTCAAGACGCCACTTTCTTTTCTTATGCGGACGCTTTATAATGGAATGCATAAAGGTAAAGGAATCATGGCAGGATGCAAAAGAAGGAGCGTGAAGGAATGGACAGGGGAGGCAAACGTAAGTATATAAAAATCAGACAGCTGGAAGAGAATCTGTCGCAGAAGCGGAGAGAACCTACTGGATGTAAATATATAGGAAAATATATAGGAAAATATATAAAACAGGATCTGGTTGTTGTGTCCGTGCTGGTCGGCGCACAGTTATTGGTTAATGTTTCCGGATTACAGTTAAGATATAGTAATGTGAATAGAATCGCTGCAGAAAGTGTTTATATGAAATTAACAGATACACATGAAACCGGAATTGGAAAGCTTTGTGCTGCGCAGAATGCAGAAGTGGAAAAGATGGTAAAGAATCTGACAGAAACAAAGTTGGAAAGAATGATGGCAGTAAAGGAACTGCCGGTTGTGGAGGAAATACCTGTTTCCCGGAAAACGATGTCAGTACCGGATGTTCATTGGATAAAAGCGGGTGGAGAATCAGAGGGGATTTCTTCGGAAGAAAGTGAAAGAATGATTGCAGATAATGTGATTGCTGTGGACGGAAATCTGGAGAAAACGGTTGCAGATACAACGGTTGCAGACACCACGATTACGGACGGCAAAAGTACAGATGTAATACCGAAAGATGATGCAGATACAAATGAGGCGCATTTGACGGGACTGGTAACGATTGGAAATTTTGCAGTGAATAAAGATGGTATTATCGAAAAATGTATAGATTCATATGCGGCATCGGTAGATGATACGGTAATTCTTCCGACAGATGAAAGATGTACTGGAATCGGAGCAGCGGCTTTTGATGAGATTATCAAAGTATCAGAAGTGATGGAAGTCTATATTCCGGCGAATATTACTTATATAGAAACAGAAGCTTTTGAAAAATTAAACAGTCTGATTTATATTGAAGTGGCAGAAGAAAATCCAGAATACGAAAGTATAGAAGGAATATTATATGATCGTGCCGGAAATGTGTTAGTATATCCGGCTGGGCGCGAAGAGGATGTGTAATGTGCACATCCTTTTTTAGATACCAAAGTATGCAAGAGAAGCTGCCAGTGGCAGGTTCTCTGTATTGCTGAGCACCCGTAAAAAAGGGAAAAAGGTTTTTTAGACACACTCTAGGATTTTTGAAATGCAGGTGTTATAATAGGCAAGGTCGATGAAAAGATATACAAAGCGTAAGAAAGAGCTGGAGGAGAGACATGAATATTCGACAGGTAACAGATGGCAAAGAAGCCTATATAGAACTTCTGCGCGAGGGGGATGCAGATGAAAGCAGAATCCGGAGGGTTCTGGAAGAGGGTGACCTGTTCCTTTTGGAAGAACACGGGAAGATCAGAACGATATGTGCGGCAATCTTTTCGGAAGAGAAAAGATGCGAAATAAAGAATATCGTAACACATGAAAAAGACAGAGGAAAAGGATACGGAAGATATATGATTCATTATATCTGTGAGCATTACTGCGGACAGTATGAATGGGTCTATATGAAAAAAGAACGATGTGAAGGCATCATGGAGTTCTGTGAAAAATGTGGATTTGTACAGGATGATGAAAAATATCTGAAAAAAGAACTGATGTCAGAGATTGACATCAAAAGAGTAATCAATCTTGCGATGGAAGCGGGAAGACTTCTTTTGAAGAATGGAGGAGAAATATTCAGGGTTGAAGAGACAATGATGCGGATCTGTCACAGATTTGGCGTAAAGTATGTGGATCTTTTTACATTAAGCCATGGTCTTTTTATATGTGCCGGTAATGATAAAGAAAAGCTGCATACGAGGGTAAAACAGGTTCCGCTTTCTTCCACACATCTTGGAATCGTAGCAGAAGTGAACGATCTTTCAAGAGAGATTGCAGCGGGAAATGTAGGCATAGAAGAAGCACAGAAAAAATTAAAAGAAATTAATAAAATGCCGACAAAGAAGATTTCATATCAGATCATTGCCTCTGGATTAAGTGCAGGTGGACTTGGCTATCTTCTGGGAGGAACACCGCGAGAAGCGCTGGTTGCCGTTCTGGTTGGATGCGGCGTATTTTCATGGTCGCTTTTTGCCGGCAGACATGGCATTTCCAAAATTCTGGTGCATATTGTAGGTGGTATCATTATTGCGGCACTGGCACTTGTGGCAATGCAGATTCCGCTGCTGGATCCGCTTAGGATGGAAGGAATTGTAACCGGAGGCATTATGCCACTGGTACCGGGACTTGCGTTTGTGAATGCGATCAGGGATCTGGCAGACAGTGACTATCTGGCGGGAACTGTAAAAATGATTGATGCGATCATGGTGTTCGTATATATTGCGATCGGGGTGGGCGCAGCCCTTGGCTTTTATCATAGCGTGCTGGGAGGTGTGTTATAATGGTTATAACGATGATTGCAAACCTGGTTTGTTCCTTTGTAGGAACGATTGCCTATGCGGTGATGTTCCAGGTGCCGAGACGTTTTTATATCGGATGCGGGATTACCGGTTCTACGGGCTGGATGGTATATAAGATTTTCTCCATGCACTGTTCTGCGGCAACGGCTTCCTTTTTAGGAACAATATGTACGGTGCTGGTCGCAAGACTTCTGACGGTACGTTTGAAATGTCCAATCACAATATTTCTTATTTCGGGAATTATTACACTGGTGCCTGGAGCGGGCATATATTTTACGGCCTATTATCTTGTGACAAACCAGCTGGCGATGGCCGCAGCAAAAGGTCTTGGGGCTGTAAAAGTAGCATTTGCAATTGTACTTGGTATTGTCTGTATTGTATCCATACCAAGAGAAGTGTTCCAGAAAGATTACTGGAAAGACAGAAAATTATCTAGGAAACAAAAGAAGATGCAGTAGAAAGGTTGCTGATGGCAATTGATTTGTGCTACAATAAGAAAACGGGCGATATTCTAGTATATTTTAGAGATACATAGATTATTACTATTACACGATTATAATAAAACAGGAGATAATGATAGTTATGAGTAAGGTAAGAACAAGATTTGCACCAAGTCCTACAGGAAGAATGCATGTAGGAAACTTAAGAACAGCACTGTATACGTATTTGATCGCAAAACATGCAGGCGGAGATTTTATTCTTCGAATTGAGGATACAGATCAGGAGCGTTTTGTAGAGGGAGCACTGGATATTATTTATCGTACTTTGAAAGAAACAGGACTGGTTCATGACGAAGGTCCGGATAAAGATGGCGGCGTTGGACCATATGTTCAGAGTGAGCGTAATGCACAGGGGATTTATCTGAAATATGCTGAACAGCTGATCGAACAGGGAGATGCATATTATTGCTTCTGTGACAAAGAAAGACTGGAATCATTAAAAAGCAAAGTTTCAGATGAAGATGGTGGTACAGAAATCGTTGTATACGACAAACACTGCCTGCATCTGAGCAAGGAAGAAATCGAGGCAAACCTTGCAGCAGGAAAACCTCATGTTATCCGTTTTAATATGCCGACAGAAGGAACAACTACATTCCACGATGAGATTTATGGAGATATTACAGTTCCGAATGAAGAACTGGATGATCTGATCCTGATCAAATCTGATGGATATCCGACATACAATTTTGCTAACGTAATCGACGATCATCTTATGGGAATTACACATGTCGTACGTGGAAATGAATACCTTTCATCTGCACCAAAATATAATAAGATTTACGAAGCGTTTGGATGGGATGTTCCGGTATATGTTCATTGCCCGCTGATTACAGATGAGAATCACAAAAAGCTCAGCAAGCGTTGTGGACATTCTTCTTATGAAGACCTGATCGAGCAGGGATTCGTAACAGAGGCAGTTGTAAACTACGTGGCACTTCTTGGATGGTCACCGGAAGGCAATCAGGAGATCTTTTCTCTGAAAGAGCTTGTGGAGGCATTTGATTACCGCCGTATGAACAAGTCGCCTGCAGTTTTTGATATTGGAAAACTGAAATGGATGAATGGTGAATACATCAAAGCTATGGACTTTGACAAGTTCTATGAAAGAGCAGAAAGTTATATCCGTGAGGTGATCACAAAAGATTATGATCTGAAGAAGATTGCAGCACTTGTAAAATCAAGAATCGAGATCTTCCCGGATATCGCAGAACAGATTGACTTCTTTGAGTCTGTTCCGGAATATGACACAGCAATGTATTGCCATAAGAAGATGAAGACAAATGAAGAAAATTCTCTGGAAGTTCTGAAAGAAGTATTGCCGCTTCTGGAAGCACAGGAAGATTACAGCAATGATGCACTGTTTGCTCTTCTTAAGAAATATGTAGAAGAAAAAGGTGTGAAAGTTGGTTATGTAATGTGGCCAATCCGTACAGCTGTATCTGGAAAACAGAGCACTCCGGGCGGAGCAACGGAGATTATGGAGATTCTTGGAAAAGAAGAGTCTGTAAAACGAATCAAAGACGGAATTGAACTGTTAAGCAAGTAAGGGGATTCTATGAGTTTAAATCATGCTCAGACAGAGGCAGTCGCCCACAACGAAGGACCTTGTATGGTCCTTGCCGGCCCCGGCTCGGGGAAAACTCTAACCATTGCAAAAAGAATAGAATATCTGATCATGAAGCATAAGGTAAGGCCAGAAGAAATTCTGGTCATTACCTTTACTAAGTATGCAGCAAACGAGATGAAAAACCGTACGCGCAGCGTGTGCGGCCCGGCTTCTTATGCTGTTACATTTGGGACGTTTCATGGTATTTATTATGGAATCTTAAAATGGGCATATCATCTGGATCAGTCGAATCTTCTGTCAGATGAAGAAAAATACCGGATGCTCAGGCAGATCCTTGCAGAGATTGAATGGGATCAGGAGCCGGAAGCGGATGAAGAAAAAGATTATCTTCAGGAACTGGCAATCGAGATTGGAAATGTGAAAAATAACTGCCTGGATATTGAACAATATGAACCGGTCAAGTATACAAAAAGTCTGTTTCAAAAGCTGTATCTTATATATGAAGAGCGGAAGAAGCAATACCGGAAAATTGATTTTGAAGACATGCTGGTCAGCTGTAGATCATTGTTCATGAGCAGACCGGATATACTGGAAAAATGGCAGCAGAAGTTCAAATATATTCTGGTTGATGAGTTTCAGGATGTGAATCAGGCGCAGTATGATGTAGTGCGTATGCTGGCAGCGCCGCAGAACAATTTGTTTGTGGTAGGTGATGATGATCAGTCAGTATATGGATTCCGGGGAGCGAAACCTGGGATCATGATGGAATTTATGAAAGATTATCCGCAGGCAAAGCAGATTCTTCTGGATGTCAATTACAGATCTACTGGATATATTGTAAAAGGAGCCCTGCGTGTGATATCGAACAATCATATGCGGTTTGAAAAAAAGATTGAGGCCTTCAAAAAGAACGAAGAGACGGTTCATGTGCAGGAGGTTACAGATCCGCCACAGGAAGCAGATTATGTATTAGAAAAGATCAAAGAATATAAAGAAAAGAATATTCCCTATACGCAGATGGCAGTATTGTACCGGACGAATCTGGATGCGAGAGCTCTGTCTGAAAAGCTGATGGAGTATCAGATTCCATTTACTATGAAAGAACAGCTGAATAATATTTATGATCATTTTATTGCGCAGGATCTGATGTGCTATTTTCATTTGTCGCAGGGAGAATTGGAAAGAAGATATTTCCTGCAGGTTGCCAACCGGCCGAAAAGATATATTTCACGGGAAAGTATGTCAGGGGGAAAGGTGTCATATGATTCGCTTAGGAAGTTTTATAAAGAGAAGGACTGGATGGTTAACCGGATCGATCAGCTTGAATGGGATATGAAGATGATCAAAGATAAAACACCATACGCGGCAATTCAGTATATCCGCAAAAGCATGGGATATGATGAATTTTTAAAAGAATATGCAGCATATCGCAAACTCGATGTAGAAAATCTGATGACTATTCTGGAAGAAATATGGCAGAATTCCAAAGGATACCGCACAATCGGGGAATGGTTCACTCATGTAGAAAAATACAGAGAGCTTTTGAAAGAACAAAATCAGAAAAAAGCGGACGCAGAAGGAGTCAGCCTGATGACGATGCATGCAGCGAAAGGTCTGGAATTTGATACGGTATTTATCATAGAAGGAAATGAAGGAAGTACACCTTACAAGAAAGCGCAGTCGGATGAAGAGATTGAAGAAGAACGTCGTCTCTTTTATGTGGCAATGACAAGAGCAAAAAGAAAACTGACCGTTTGTTATGTAAAAGAAAAAAACGGAAAAGATATGACTCCTTCCCGTTTTGTTTCCGAATTACTCTATGATGTCTGAATCATCGAAGTCCTGTGAATCCATCCAGTCGTCGAATGCTTCTGCAGCAATTTCATATTCTTCATCATCTTCAATGTTACCGAGGTCTGGTTCTCCGTCCTCGGTTTCGTTGTACTGATAGAGGTATACATCGCCTGATTCGTTTGGCTCAAGATTTTCATCCAGTGGAAGTAAAGCGATATATTCCTGACCGGCAGCTTCATATACGGTAAGAATTGCACATTCCAGTACTTCGTCATTGTCGAGGGTTAATTCTACTGTTGTGTAGCTTTCTTCAGTTTCCTTTGTGTCACCCATAGCATAGTCTCCTTTATTAAATATTATAAGTTGCTTTTACTTTATCAAAGAAAGATATAAAAAGCAAGATGCTAGTAGCCAAACAGATAAAAATGTTGTAAAATACATCTGTATGTAATGCAATAATAAGGAGGAATATGACATGATGAAAAAGAGAATGTTAGGAGTGATCGTTATGATGCTCGTAGGCATTTTCGCATTGTCCGGATGTAAAAAAGAAGCTGGAAAGCCAGTGGACAATGCTGTCAGTGAGGATACAACAGATGATTCAGAGGATACAGATCAGACGGAAGATGTGGGAAAATTCAAGTTTGGCTTTTCGGTGATTGATATGCAGAATCCGTACTTTATTACATTGGAAGAAGCTGCGCAGCAGGTAGTAGACAAAGAAGAATGTACGATGATCGTGAAAGACCCGGGAAGTAATGCGGATACACAGGCTGAACAGATCCAGGAAATGATCGATGAAGGGATTGATGCGATCTTCCTGTGTCCGGTGGACTGGGAAAAGATCACGCCTTCTTTACAGGCCCTTCAGGAAGCGGGGGTAAAGATCATCAACGTGGATTCAGAAGTAAAAGATACAGATTATATTGATGCATATATCGGATCCAATAATGCAGAGGCAGGAAAGCTTTGTGGAAATGATATGATCGAGAGATGCCCGGATGGCGGAAATGTAGCAATTCTGGAAGCAACGGCACAGAATTCGATCAATGAAAGAATTACCGGATTTGAACAGGCTATTGCAAAAGCAGAAAAAGGTTTTGAAGTGATCGCAAGAGAAGATACCAATGGAACATTTGACAGTGCATTAGAGGCGGCAAAAAAGATATTGAATGAACAGTCGGATATTACTGCAATTATGTGTGGAAATGACCAGATTGCAGTGGCAGCGAAGACGGCACTGAATCTTGTGGGAAACGATCAGACAATCGTATACAGCGTAGATGGTTCGCCGGATATAAAAAAAGAACTGAAAAAAGCAGACAATCAGATTGCGGGAACGGTAGCACAATCTCCAATCAACATAGGAAAAACAGCAGTAACAACAGCGCTGGCTGTTCTGGAAGATAAAGAATTTGAAAAAGAAACATATATGGATGTGTTTATGATTAATAAAGAGAATGTGGAGATGTATGGGGCAGACGGATGGCAGTAAGCATCCGGCAGACATCGGGAAGGAATAGACATGAAAGAAGTGCAGGGGTATCCATTGCCGCTTGGGGTAAAGATATATAACGATAAGATAAATTTTTCAATTGCAGCTCCGGCTGGAAAGGCATGCAGGCTGTTGATATATCGAAGAGGAAGAAAGCATCCGTGCCAGCAGTTTGAAATGAGACAAACCGTAGGTGAAGTCAGATGTCTGGCTCTTGAGGATATTGATCCGGAAAAATATGAATATAATTATATGATCGGTGATGAAATTGTGGTGGATCCTTATGCGCAGGCGCTGGCGGGACGTGAGCGCTGGGGCGTAAAAAAAGACGTCCAGGAACATGAAGTCAGAGGAAGGTTCGTAGATCAGTCTTATGACTGGGAGGGAGACCGGCCATTGCAGCTGACTTATCACGAAGTGGTAGCATACAGCCTGCATGTACGTGGATATACCAGACATTCATCTTCAAAAGTAAAAGCTAAGGGAACATTTCAGGGGATGCAGGAAAAACTTCCGTATCTGAAAGATCTTGGAATCAATCAGGTCCATTGTATGCCGGTATATGAATTCGACGAGTGCAACCGTTATGGAAATTACTGGGGATACGGGGATGGCTATTTCTTCGCTCCTAAGAGTGCCTATGCAGCAGATGGAGATGGTGCAAAGAGCCTGAAAGATATGGTAAAAGCATATCATAAGGCGGGGATAGAAATTGTACTGGAGATGCCTTTTGTACAGGGGACAGATAAGATGATGATGTTAGAATGTCTCCGCCATTATGTGATGGAGTATCATATAGATGGATTTATATTGAATCCACTGATTGCGCCGATGGAAAGTGTACAGGCGGATCCGGTGTTAAAATGTACGAAGATTATGGAACACCAACTTGGATTCCAGACGGTTATGCGCCGGTTCTTAAAAGGTGATGAAGGAATGGTACATGATGTCATTTACTGGCTGAAACATCATTCTGAAAAAGAAGGTATTTTTAATTATATTGCAGATCAGACGGGATTTACACTGAACGATCTGGTGTCTTATGACGCAAAGCACAATGAAGAGAATGGCGAAAATAATCAGGATGGTCCGGATTATAACTTCAGCTGGAATTGTGGTGCGGAAGGACCAAGTCGGAAAAGGGCAGTTACAGAACTTAGAAAACATCAGATACGAAATGCATTCTTTCTGGTGCTTCTGGCGCAGGGGACACCTTGTATTCTGGCTGGAGATGAGTTTGGAAATACACAAAAGGGAAATAATAACGTCTATTGTCAGGACAATCCGACCGGATGGACCGACTGGAGGGGACTGGAAAAGAAAAAAGATTTGTATGAATTTGTAAAGAAGCTGATAGCGTTCAGGAAAAATCATCCAATTCTGACACCGGAACAGGAAGTACAGGGAATTGATCTGTCGTGCTGCGGTGTTCCGGATGTGTCTTATCATGGGGAAGAAGCGTGGCAGGTTCCGGAGGAAGTCTCCAGTAGACAATTGGGTGTGTATTACAGCGGTGCGCAGACGAAAAGTGCAGACTGCTATGTGGCATATAATATGCACTGGTTAACACACACATTTGCTTTACCGGCTCTTCCGAAAGGATATGGCTGGTATGTGAAGGCGACGACACAGGACGGAATTATGAATGAGCCAAAACTGTTAAAAAATCAAAGAAAAGTGGAGTTAAAAGAGAGGACGGTAGCAGTTCTGACTGCGGATCGTATTGTGGAGGCCAAGGTGAAGAAAAATGAAAGCAATACAACATCTAAAGACCATAAATCATCATAAATATCTTGTAATGAAAGAATGCTTTGCTGTAGGATTATACAGGCAGGGACTGCTTCATGATATGTCGAAGTATTCGCCGACGGAGTTCCTGGTGGGATGCAGATATTACCAGGGAAACAGAAGTCCGAACAATGCAGAAAGAGAAAAGACAGGCTATTCAAAGGCATGGCTGCATCATAAAGGACGCAACAAACATCATTATGAATACTGGATTGATTACAGTACAGATCCAAAAGAGGGAATCATCGGGCTTAAGATGCCGGTCAGATATGTTGTAGAGATGTTCATGGATCGTATTGCGGCATCAAAGACTTATCAGGGGGATGCGTATCAGGACTGCCATCCATTAGAGTATTACGAAAAAGGTGCAGCAAGGCTTGGGAAGATGATTCATCCGGATACTGCAAGACTGTTACATTATTTATTAAAGATGCTGGCAGAGGATGGGGAACAGAAGACGTTTGAATATATCAGGAAGGTTGTCTTAAGAGAGAAAACATATTAGAGTACAAAGGTGGTCTGGAGACGGGTTTTGCGTAAGTTTTTTAAAAAATTGAAATATTTTAAAAAATTTCAAAAAACCTGTTGACAGATCAGGGATCATCCTGTATTATATATCTTGTCGCTGAGATAAAACAGCAGACGAAATGCGGAAGTGTCGGAACTGGCAGACGAGCAAGACTAAGGATCTTGTAAGCATTGCGCTTGTGTGGGTTCAAGTCCCATCTTCCGCAGTAACCTTTCAAATGAAAGGTGTAATAAAAATACATATTGTAAACGCGGAAGTGTCGGAACTGGCAGACGAGCAAGACTAAGGATCTTGTAAGCATTGCGCTTGTGTGGGTTCAAGTCCCATCTTCCGCAGTAAACCTCAGTAAATAGCTGAGGTTTTTTTCTACCCATTTGTAAAAAATAAGCTGGAAAAAAGATTTGAAAAAATAAAGGAAATAGAAAAGTTTTGTCGAATAATATATATGAGGAGATTTTATATGTATTATTCTGATGAGATTATAGAAGAAGTAAGATCTAGAAATGATATCGTAGACGTGATATCAACATATGTAAAATTACAGAAAAAAGGAAGTTCGTATTTTGGACTTTGTCCGTTTCACAATGAAAAGTCCCCTTCTTTTTCGGTAAGCAGACAAAAACAGATGTATTATTGTTTTGGATGTGGCGCAGGAGGAAATGTATTTACCTTTCTGATGGAATATGAGAATTACACATTCGTAGAGGCGTTAAAATATCTGGCCGACCGTGCAGGTGTAGATCTTCCGGAGGAAGAATATTCCAGAGAGGAAAAAGAACGGGCAGACACAAGGGCTGTACTGCTTGAGATTAATAAGCTTGCCGCACAATATTATTATGTGCAGCTGATGAGCAGTCAGGGAGCGATCGGAATGGAGTATTTCAAAAAAAGAAAGCTCAGTGATGAGACGATCCGTGCATTTGGTCTGGGGTATTCGAACAAATACAGTGATGATCTGTACCGTTATCTGAAGTCAAAAGGCTACAAAGATGATATGATCGCAAAGGCAGGACTTATTTCCGTTGATGAAAAGCATGGCGTGTATGATAAGTTCTGGAACAGGGTGATGTTCCCGATCATGGACGTGAACAGCCGGGTGATTGGATTTGGCGGTCGTGTAATGGGAGATGCCAAACCAAAATATCTGAATTCACCGGAGACAATGATTTTTGATAAAAGTCGTAATCTTTATGGACTGAACCGGGCAAGACGTACCAAGAAACCATACTTTTTACTGTGTGAGGGCTATATGGATGTGATATCGCTTCACCAGGCAGGTTTTACAAATGCAGTAGCGTCTCTTGGGACAGCGCTTACGCCGGGACACGCTTCACTGATCAGGCGTTATGTACAGGAAGTATATCTGACGTATGACAGCGACGGGGCAGGTACAAAAGCAGCACTTCGTGCAATGCCGATTTTGAAGGAAGCCGGTATTACAGCGAAGATTATCCGTATGGAACCTTATAAAGATCCAGATGAATTTATAAAGAATCTTGGTGCTGAGGCGTTTGAACAGAGGATTGCAAGTGCCAGAAATGTATTCATGTACAGTCTGGAAGTTCTGGAGAAAAATTATGATATGAATTCACCGGAAGGTAAGACGGAATTCATGAAAGAGACCGCCAGAAGACTGACAGAGTTCGAAGAAGAGATTGAACGTAATAATTACATAGAAGCGGTTGCAAAAAGCTATCATGTAGGATTTGAAGACCTGCGTAAGCTTGTGGGACGGATGGCTGTGCAGACAGGACTTGCAAAACCAGCTGTAAAACCACGTGAGACATTAAACCGTAAGAAGAATAAAGAAGATGGCATACTGGTATCACAGAAGATTCTTCTTACATGGCTGATCGAAAGTGAAGACATATTCCGGCAGATTGAAAAGTATATTACACCGGATGACTTCTCGGGAGATTTATACCGCAAAGTCGCAAAACTTTTATATGAGCAATATGAAAAGCATGAGGTGAACCCGGCGCAGATTATGAATCATTTTACAGATGAGGAAGAACACCGGGAGGTTGCGAGCCTGTTCCATACAAAGATTAAAGAACTGACTACAGTGAAGGAACAGGAGAAGGCATTGCAGGAAACGATATTAAGAGTAAAGGATCACAGTATTGCTGAGGCAACGAAGAATCTGGATCCGACGGATATTCAAGGGCTGCAGCGTCTGATGAATGAAAAAAGAAAAATGCAGGATCTAAGGGCACTGCATATTTCCATTAATTAAGGATAAAATATAAACAAGCAATGAGAGGATGGACATTACATGGATGAAAATATCGTAAAATTCCAGGAAAAATTAAGAGAACTGGTATCACTTGGAAAAAAGAAAAAAAGTATCCTGGAGATTCAGGAGATCAATGATTTCTTCTCTGATATGGATCTGGATTCGGATCAGATGGAGAAAGTGTTTGATTATCTGGAAGCAAATAATATTGATGTTCTCAGAATCAGTAATGACGATGATGACATTCCGGATGATATTATCGTATCAGACGAGGATGACATAGATGTTGAAAAGATAGATCTGTCTGTGCCGGATGGAATCAGTATTGAGGATCCGGTCCGTATGTATCTGAAAGAAATCGGTAAAGTACCACTTCTGACTGCAGAAGAAGAAGTGGATCTGGCAAAGAGAATGGCAGAAGGAGATGAGGATGCCAAGAAACGTCTGGCAGAGGCAAACTTACGTCTGGTAGTAAGTATTGCAAAGAGATATGTCGGACGAGGAATGTTATTCCTGGATCTGATTCAGGAAGGAAACTTAGGTCTTATTAAGGCTGTTGAGAAATTTGACTACCACAAAGGATTTAAGTTCAGTACCTATGCTACATGGTGGATCAGACAGGCAATCACAAGAGCAATTGCTGATCAGGCAAGAACCATCCGTATTCCTGTTCATATGGTAGAGACGATCAATAAACTGATCCGTGTATCCAGACAGTTACTGCAGGAACTGGGACGTGAACCTACGCCGGAAGAGATCGCAGCAGAACTGGATATGCCGGTAGAAAGAGTAAGAGAAATTCTGAAGATTTCTCAGGAACCGGTTTCTCTGGAGACTCCGATCGGAGAAGAAGAGGACAGTCATCTGGGAGACTTTATTCAGGATGATAACGTACCGGTTCCGGCTGAGGCAGCAGCACAGACACTGTTAAAAGAGCAGCTGGATGAAGTGCTGGATACTCTGACAGAGAGAGAGCAGAAGGTATTAAGACTCAGATTTGGAATGAATGATGGACGTGCACGTACACTGGAAGAAGTCGGCAAAGAATTCGATGTTACCCGTGAGCGTATCCGTCAGATCGAGGCGAAAGCGCTGAGAAAATTACGTCATCCAAGCCGGAGCAGAAAATTAAGAGATTATTTAGATTAAGAAAAGAGGCGCCTATGGAACTATCAAAAAGACTGCAGGCAGTTGCAGATCTGGTGACAGAGGGCGCCTCTGTTGCAGATATCGGAACGGATCACGGATATATACCAATTTATCTGGTAGAGAAGCATATTGCCCAAAAAGTGATTGCGCTGGATATCAACAGAGGCCCGCTGGAAAGAGCCAGGATGCATATTGTCGGGCATGGATTAAAAGGGAAAATAGAAACGAGACTTTCGGACGGACTTGAAAAAGTAGAACCCGGAGAAGTAGATACAATGATCGCAGCCGGAATGGGTGGAGGCCTCGTTATTAAGATACTGATGGAAGGTCATGAAGTCGTACAGACATTGGATACGATGATCTTGCAGCCGCAGTCGGAGATTGAAAGAGTAAGACGGTTTTTGCAGAAACAACATCTGAAGATCATAGAAGAAGATATGGTAGAAGAAGATGGAAAGTTCTATCCGATGATGAAAGTGGTACATGCAGAACCGGAAGTATATTCACAATGTGAATATATATATGGAAAAAAATTGCTGGAAGACCGGCATCCTGTACTGAAAAAGTATCTGGATCGAGAGATGGCGGTAAAAGAAAGTGTATTTCATCAGTTGTTCAGACATCAGAACAGTGTAAGTGCAATGGAACGGATGGAAGAAGTAAAAAAGGAAATCGTACTGACACAACAGGCATTAAAATATTACGAGTAAAAGAAAGGAAGTATGCAGTATGTTATGTAAAGAAGTAATGGACGTGATTGAAAGAGAGTATCCTCTTAGTTATGCTCTTGACTGGGATAATGTAGGACTCCTGGTTGGAAGAGATGATAAAGAGGTAAAACGGATTTATATCGCACTGGATGCAACGGATGACGTGATTGAAAAAGCAATCAGTGTGCAGGCAGATATGCTGATCACACATCATCCGATGCTTTTTTCACCGGTTAAAAAGATAAATAATCTTGATTTTACCGGCGGCCGGATTCTGAAGCTGATCCAGAATGATATTTCTTACTATGCAATGCATACGAATTACGATGTGCTTGGGATGGCGGATCTTTCCGGCGACAAGATGAATATGCGGGATGCAGAGATCCTGGAAGTAACCAGCGAAGGTGATATTGGAAAAGAAGATGAACCGGAAGGAATTGGGAGAGTTTCTGATCTTGAAGAACCGATGACGCTTAGAGAGTGCTGTGAAGATGTCAAAGAGGCATTTCATCTGGGAGCCGTAAAAGTCTTTGGGAATCTGGAACAGAAGGTGAAACGCATTGCAATATGTCCGGGATCAGGGAAAAGTGTGATACGGACAGCGCTTGAGAAAAAGGCAGATGTATTGATTACAGGAGATATTGGTCATCATGAAGGTATTGATGCTGTGGAACAGGGGCTGGCAATCATAGATGGCGGACATTATGGTATTGAGCATATATTTATTGAAGATATGCGTCAGTATCTGGAAAAGAATCTGCAACAGGTAGACGTGGTGGCAGCACCAATCAGTCATCCGTTTCTGATTGTGTAGTGAAAGGACATAAGTGCTACAGAAGCTGAATATAGTGAAAATGAGGTGAGCTTATGAAGAACCAGAATTATGAAGAGCAGATCCAACAAGAAACCACAGCAGACAGAAAATTCTATACCGTAGAAGTGAATAATGAAAGCAGAAAATTCCAAGAAGGAACAAGCTACCGGGAGATAGCAGAAGCATATCAGAAAGACTATCCACATGATATTGTGCTTGCTTTTGTAAATGGAAGACTACAGGAATTATTCAAAACACTGGATCAGAATTGCAAGATGCAATTTGTTACAACCGGAGAACCACTTGGATACAAAGCGTACAGAAGAAGCATGAGCCTGATGCTTGTAAAAGCCGTATACGATGTGGCCGAGCATAAGAATATTGATAAAGTCCGGATTCATTATTCTGTCAGTAAGGGGTACTATTGTACGATCGAAGGAAAGATTGAACTGACGCAGGAATTTCTGGATAAAGTAGACACGCGGATGCGGGAAATGGTGAAACAGGATCTTCCGATACAGAAAAAAAGTGTGCATACGGACGATGCGATTGCGATGTTTGGAAAGCACGGAATGCACGATAAAGAAAGATTGTTTCATTACAGACGGGTCTCCCGCGTGAACATTTACCGCATGAATGAATTCGAAGATTATTATTACGGATATATGGTTCCGAGCGCAGGATACCTGAAATATTTTAAATTGTATCTGTATGATGAAGGGTTCGTAATCCAGATGCCAGGACAGAATGATCCAGAAGTGGTTCCTCCATTTGAACCACAAAACAAGTTGTTCAGTGTGCTAAAGGAATCAACCAGCTGGGGAGATTCACAAGGGATTGAAACAGTAGGAGATCTGAATGATAAGATTACCCGGGGAAATGTTAATGAACTGGTTCTGGTACAGGAGGCACTTCAGGAAGAAAAGATTGCACAGATTGCAGAACAGATTAAGAAACGGCCGGATGTCAGATTTGTCCTGATTGCGGGCCCGTCTTCTTCCAGCAAGACAACATTCTCACATCGATTGTCTGTTCAGCTCCGTGCAAATGGACTGTGTCCGTATCCGATTGCGGTAGATAATTACTTTAAAGAAAGAGAAGAAAATCCGAAAGACGAGAATGGCAATTATGACTTTGAAGGTCTGGGAGCAGTAGATATCAAACTTTTTAACCAGCAGCTGCAGGATCTGCGGGATGGGAAAGAAGTGGTCATGCCGGAGTTTAATTTTGTGACAGGGCACAAGGAGTTCAGGGGACCTGCTAAGAAATTAAAAGAGAATGAAGTACTGGTAATAGAAGGTATACACTGCCTGAATCCGGAACTGACAAAAAACTTGCCGGATAAAAATAAGTTCAAGATATATATCAGTGCACTGACGCAGTTGAATATAGATGAACATAACCGGATTCCGACAACGGATGGACGACTGATCCGCAGAATTATACGGGATGCAAGAACAAGAGGTACTTCTGCAAAAGAGACGATTCGGATGTGGCCGTCTGTCAGAAAAGGGGAAGAACGTAATATTTTTCCATATCAGGAAGAAGCAGATGTAATGTTCAATTCAGCACTGATCTATGAACTGGCAGTATTAAAGCCATATGTGGAAGCACTGCTTTTCGGGATTGAACGGGACTGCCCGGAATATCTGGAAGCAAAAAGACTTTTAAAATTCCTGGATTATTTTGTGGGAATTGGAAGTGAAAATGTGCCGGCGAATTCTCTGCTAAGAGAATTTATCGGAGGTGGATGTTTCCGCGTCTGAAACAAAGTGATGACGATATAAAAACAGCAGAATATATACCAAAGGTTAAGAGAAAAAGCGGTATATATTCTGCTGTTTTTTGTATCAAAGTAAGAAGATTAAAGATAGATCTTTTTCAAATAATCAATCTTAGAATGCATATTCTGCATCAACAGATCGACCAGGGTAATAGCTGCCATAGACTCTACAACGACAACTGCACGTGGGACAACGACAGGATCGTGGCGTCCGGATATTTCAATTTCGATATTATCCCCAGAGGTATTGACTGTTCTCTGAGGCTGTGAAATAGATGGAGTTGGTTTTACTGCTGCCCGGAAAATAATCTGACTTCCATCACTTAATCCGCCCAGGATACCACCACTGTGATTAGTTGCTTTGCGGATCTGTCCGTTTTCGGAAAGGAATGCATCGTTATTGATACTTCCGGTAGAAGAGGTTACAGCAAAACCATCGCCGAATTCAATACCTTTTACTGCACCGATAGACATAACTGCCTGTGCAAGAGCTGCATCCAACTTGTCAAATACAGGTTCTCCGATACCGGCAGGCATACCATCGATCAGGCATTCAATCATTCCACCGGAAGAATCTCTTTCCTGGATACATTTTTCAAGATAAGTACTGGCCTGGGCTGCATAATCCAGATTTGGCATGTACAGGTGGTTTTCACTGATCACATCGAAATCGTAAGCGCTATCAGGAATCATGACTGGCCCGATGGATTTAGTATAAGTAGTCAGGCGGATTCCCAGTGTTTCAAGAATGCGGCAAGCAACAGCACCGGCTGCGACACGTCCGATCGTTTCCCGTCCGGAAGTGCGTCCGCCACCCCGGTAATCCCGAAGGCCGTATTTCTGATCAAAGGTATAATCAGCGTGACCAGGGCGGTAACAATCTTTGATCTTGCTGTAGTCATGAGAACGCTGGTCTTTGTTATGGACGATGAGGGAAATCGGTGTTCCAGTTGTGATATCTTCAAGCACACCGGAAAGAATCTCTACCTGATCTGATTCTTTTCTGGCTGTGGTGAATTTGCTTTGGCCAGGCTTGCGTCGATTGAGAAATGTCTGTATATAATCAGCAGTAAGTGGAATTCCGGCCGGGCAGCCATCGATTACAACACCGAGCGCCGGTCCATGAGATTCTCCCCATGTGGTAATAGTGAATAAGGTTCCGTATGTAGATCCTGCCATGTTTGTTGTCTCCTTAGAATAGATTTGGTCAAAAATTGACTATGATTGTATTATATAGAAAAAGAAATGAAGCCGCAATCATAAAATATTCATAAATTCTAAAGGATTTTTTTTATAATTTGTCTGTACTTTTCCATTTGTGCATATTATAATTAGGAAGCGTGAACTTTATATAAGAGAATTATTTACTATAGAGGAGTAAGGCAAAATGAGTAAGATCGATGAACAAAAAGATGAAATCGCAGCTGCAATGGAACAATTGCAGGATGATGAGACGTATGCAGACGAGGGGTTTGCAGAAATTGATGTGGAGGACGAAGAAGACTCAGGAAAGAAAATGAAAAAAGAAAAAAGAAAATTCAGACGTGGAAGACGGAAAAAGAAAAGATTGAGTAACAAAATGGCAATAGCTTTATCATTGATTGTATCTGTATTAGCAGTCGGATATGTCGGAATAGCTGTGTATTATAGTGGACATTTTTTTGCAAATACAAAAATCAATGGAATTGACTGTTCAAACAAAAGTGTAAACGAGGTCGAGTCTTATCTGGAAAAACAGGTGGCTGATTATAAGCTTACTTTAAAAGAGTCCGGTGATAAGAGTGAAGAGATAACAGGACAAAGCATTTCTTTAAAGTACGTGCCTGGCGATCAGATTAAAAACTTACTGGAAAATCAGAATCAGTTCCTGTGGCCGGAATCATTTTTCAAAAATCAGAACGTGGAAGCGAAGATTGGCGTAGAATACGATGAAAGCACGCTGAAAACCATGGTTGCAAATCTGGAATGCATGAAAGAAGAAAATCAGGTAGCAGCAGTAAATGCACATCCGGAGTACCAGAATGACAAGTTTGTGATTATACCAGAGACAGAAGGAACACAGATTGATGCAGAAAAATTCCGGAATCTGGTCATTGAATCAGTAAATGGATTAAGCGATGAACTTAATCTTTCAGAGGCTGGATGTTATCAGGAACCACAGTATACATCTGAATCTGACAAGGTAAAGGAAGCATGCGATACAATGAATAAGTATCTTGGTGTAACGGTTACTTATGATTTTTCAACTACTACAGAAGTGGTAAATGCAACACAGCTTTCACAGTGGGTGAAGGTTGATGATGATATGAATGTTGTATTTGATGAAACTGCTGTAAAGGCGTATATCCAGTCTCTGGCAGATAAGTATGATACAAAAGGAAAACAAAGAACATTTACTTCTGCAAGTGGTAATACGGTAACTGTTTCCGGTGGAAGTTATGGATGGAAGATCGACCAGAGTGCAGAATATAATGCGCTGATTGCGAATATTCAGAGTGGGGAATCTGTGACAAGAGAGCCGAATTATTCCAGCCGTGCAGCAAGTCATGAGGGCAATGACGTGGGAAATACCTACGCAGAAGTTAATCTGTCTACACAGCATATGTATTTTGTAAAAGATGGACAGATTGCGCTGGAGACAGATGTAGTAACAGGTAATCCAAATAAAGGAAATAGTACACCGGCGGGTGTTTATTCGCTGGCTTATAAAGCAAAAGACCAGGTTCTTAGAGGAACAAAAAAAGCAGATGGTACATATGAATATGAGACACCGGTTAGTTACTGGATGCCGTTCAATGGCGGAATAGGATTCCATGATGCATCATGGCAGCCGACCTTCGGTGGAAGCAGATATCTGACAAATGGTTCTCACGGATGTGTCAATATGCCGCCTGCAATGGCAGCACAGCTGTTTAATCTGATCTCAGCTGGAACACCAGTTGTTGTTCATAATTAAAAATGATAATCATTGATGAGGATAACAGAGTATGTATGAATTGATAAAAAAAGACGGTCGTGCAAAACGTGGACGGCTGCATACAGTACACGGGGTCATTGAGACCCCTGTATTTATGAATGTAGGTACGGCAGCAGCCATAAAAGGAGCTGTTGCAACAACGGACCTTCAGGAAATAAAAACACAGGTAGAATTATCGAATACGTATCATCTTCATGTGCGTCCTGGAGATGAAGTGGTAAAGAAGATGGGCGGACTGCACAGATTCATGAACTGGGATAAGCCGATTCTTACGGATTCGGGCGGATTTCAGGTATTCTCACTGGCAGGACTCAGAAGAATCAAAGAAGAAGGAGTCTACTTTAATTCCCATATTGATGGAAGAAAGATATTCATGGGACCGGAAGAAAGCATGCAGATCCAGTCAAACCTTGCTTCGACAATTGCGATGGCTTTTGATGAGTGTCCATCCAGCGTAGCTGACAGGGAATATATGGAAAAATCAGTTGCACGTACGACCAGATGGCTCGAGCGCTGCAAAAAAGAGATGGACAGATTGAATTCACTTCCAGATACGATCAATAAGCATCAGATGCTGTTTGGAATCAATCAGGGAGGTGTCTATGAGGACATCCGTATCCAGCATGCAGATGAAATCTCGAAGCTTGATCTGGACGGATATGCCGTTGGCGGTCTGGCGGTTGGAGAAAGCCATGAGGAGATGTACAGAATCCTGGATGCAGTAGTACCGCATCTGCCAGAGAATAAGCCGACTTATCTGATGGGAGTCGGAACTCCGGCAAATATTCTGGAAGCCGTCGACAGAGGTGTGGATTTCTTTGACTGTGTATATCCAAGCAGAAATGGACGGCACGGACATGTGTACACCAATCACGGTAAACTGAATCTGTTCAATGCCAAATTTGAACTGGACGCAAAGCCAATCGAAGAGGGATGTCAGTGTCCGGCCTGCAGAAATTATTCCAGAGCATATATCCGTCATCTGCTGAAAGCAAAAGAGATGCTTGGAATGCGACTTTGTGTTCTGCACAATCTGTATTTTTATAATACAATGATGGAAGAAATCAGAGATGCCATTGAACAGGGGTGTTATAAAGAATACAAAGAAAAGAAAATTGCAGCGGTAACAGGAAAGAATCAATAAAATAATGAAAAAAACATAAAAAACCTTGCTGAATGCGAGGTTTTTGTGTATGATAGCAATAGTGTTTAAAGATAAGTAGGAGGAAAAGAAATGTTTTCATTAGCAGCACAGAGCTCCGGCACAAGCTGGATCGTTTTAATTGCAGTATATGCAGTAATCTTCGGAGGCTTTTATTTTGTATTTATGAGACCTCAGAAAAAAGAGCAGAAGAGAGTACAGGCCATGATCAATGACATGGAAGTTGGAGATACAGTACTTACAACAAGCGGCTTCTATGGTGTATTGATTGACATCACTGATGAAGATGTAGTCGTAGAGTTTGGACACAACAGAAACTGCCGTATTCCAATGCAGAAGACAGCAATTGCCCAGGTTGAAAAAACATCTGCGGAATAAGAAGAATAAAATTATAAAAAAGGAGAATCTGTTAATATGTACAGGTTCTTCTTTTTTTATATGCTAAAGTATGCAAGAGAAGCTGCCAGTGGCAGGTTCTCTGTATAATCGCCATGTGTTCAAAATAAGTTGACGATGGCGTGTTCTGCAGATAAATTATATCCCGAAAGTTTTTATAAAATGCATGAGATTGGGCTCTTGGTGGGATAGTGTATATTTGTATAAAATATATAGGATTGTGCGGGAATAAAGACAAAAGAAGCCTATATTGTTCGTATAAATATACACAAATTGCACAAAATTGCATACAAGGGCGATTTTGAAAACGATTATCAGAATAAGGCTTGATATTTTCTTCACGAGATGTTATACTGACGGCGCAAAAGAAAATGAAAGATAGGAAAGGGGAACAAAAAGATGGCACATTTTGAGCAGTGGGCTGGTTTTAAAGGAAAAGAATGGGTGAACTCCGTAGATGTTCGTAGCTTTATCCAGGAGAACTATACACCATATGAGGGAGACGAATCCTTCCTGGAAGGACCAACAGAAGCAACCAATATTTTATGGGGTAAACTTCAGGAACTGCAGAAAGAAGAGCGTGCAAAAGGCGGCGTTCTTGATATGGAGACAGAAGTAGTATCTGGTCTTACAGCATATGGCCCGGGATACATCAGTGAAGAGACAAAAGATCTTGAGAAGGTTGTTGGTCTTCAGACAGACAAACCTCTGAAGAGAGCATTTATGCCATACGGTGGAATCAAGATGGCTGAGCAGGCTTGTACAACATACGGATATCAGCCAAGCGAAAAGCTTCATGAGATCTTTACAAAATATCATAAAACACACAACCAGGGAGTATTCGATATCTATACACCTGAAATGAAGAAAGCAAGACACAACAAGATCATCACAGGTCTTCCGGATACATACGGAAGAGGACGTATCGTTGGTGACTACCGTCGTGTAGCTCTTTATGGTATCGACTTCCTGATCGAGAGAAAACAGTATGACTTCGAGCGTTATGCAAGACACGGAATGAAAGGAACAGATTTCCGTCTTCGTGAAGAGCTCGCAGATCAGATCAAAGCTCTGAAAGAAATGAAAGAAATGGCAGCAGCATATGGCTACGACATTTCACAGCCAGCGAAAGATGCTCACGAAGCAGCACAGTGGCTGTACTTCGGATATCTTGCAGCAATCAAGACTCAGAACGGAGCTGCAATGAGTGTTGGACGTATCTCTACATTCCTTGATATCTATATTGAAAGAGACTTAAAAGCTGGAAAGATCACAGAAAAAGAAGCTCAGGAATTAATCGACCACATGGTAATGAAATTCCGTATGGTTAAGTTCGCAAGAATCCCATCTTACAACGAACTGTTCTCAGGAGACCCTACATGGGCAACACTGGAAGTTGGTGGACTTGGACAGGACGGACGTTCTATGGTAACAAAGAATGACTATCGTTTCCTTCACACACTGAAGAACATGGGACCTTCACCAGAACCAAACCTTACAGTACTTTACTCTTCAAGACTGCCAGAGAACTTCAAGAAGTTTGCAGCCCTGATTTCAGTAGAGACAAGCTCAATCCAGTATGAGAATGATGATGTTATGCGTCCAGTATGGGGCGATGACTATTCAATCTGCTGCTGCGTATCTGCTACAGAGACAGGTAAAGAGATGCAGTTCTTCGGAGCTCGTGCAAACCTTGCTAAGTGTCTGTTATATGCTATCAACGGTGGTATTGATGAAAAGAACAAAATACAGGTTGCACCTGCTTACAGACCAATTACATCTGAGTATCTTGACTTTGATGAAGTAATGGAAAAATACGATGCTATGATGGAATGGCTGAGCAAACTGTATGTTGATACACTGAACATGATTCACTACATGCATGACAAATATTACTATGAAGCAGCTCAGATGTCTCTGATCGACACAGACGTTAAGCGTTCATTTGCAACAGGTATTGCAGGATTCTCTCACGTAGTAGATTCACTTTGCGCTATCAAATACGCTAAGGTTAAAGCTATCCGTGACGAAGACGGAATCACAACAGATTTTGAAATCGAAGGAGACTTCCCAAGATACGGTAACGATGATGACCGTGCAGATGAGATGGCTGTATGGCTTCTTAAGACATTCATGCACAAACTGAACAAGTGCCACACATACAGAAATTCTGTACCTACAACATCAATCCTTACAATTACTTCTAACGTAGTATATGGTAAGGCTACAGGATCTCTTCCAGACGGAAGAAAAGCAGGAGAGCCACTTTCACCAGGTGCTAACCCATCTTACGGTGCAGAAAAGAGCGGACTTCTTGCATCTCTTAACTCTGTTGCTAAGCTGCCATACGAGCTGGCTCTGGATGGTATTTCTAATACTCAGACAATCAGCCCAAGTGCACTTGGACATACAGATGACGAGCGTAAAGAAAACCTTGCACGTGTAATGGACGGATACTTCGATCAGGGAGCACATCACCTGAACGTTAACGTATTTGGTACAGACAAACTGGTTGACGCTATGGAACACCCAGAGAAACCAGAATACGCTAACTTCACAATCCGTGTATCTGGATACGCAGTTAAGTTCATCGACCTGACTCGCGAACAGCAGTTAGACGTAATCGCAAGAACTTGCCACGATCATATGTAAAAACTATGAGCCATGCATCAGATGAGACGGATACAGTAATCAAGCTCGCTTGAATTACTGTATCTGGATCAGCTGATATACGGCGACAGCCGTCAGCGAGATGAAGCAAAGCGGAATCGAGCTGGGCATGGCGGATTATATAAGAAGAGGAGCAAAACTATGACCAAAGGATATATTCATTCTCTGGAAAGTTTCGGCTCCGTTGACGGTCCAGGTGTCCGGTATCTGATATTTACAACCGGCTGTGCAATGCGCTGCCAGTTCTGTCACAACCCGGACACATGGAACATGAATTCAGGGACTCTCTACACAGCAGATGAACTGATTGATAAAGCCTGGAAATACCGCACTTACTGGGGAAGTAAGGGCGGTATTACCGTCAGTGGGGGCGAACCGCTTCTGCAGATCGATTTTCTGCTGGAGTTGTTCCAGAAAGCAAAAGAAAGAGGAATCAACACAACACTGGATACCTGTGGAAATCCATTTACAAGAGAAGAGCCATTTTTCAGTAAATTCCAGGAACTTATGAAAGTGACAGATCTTGTAATGCTGGATATCAAGCATATTGATGATGAGCAACATAAGATCCTGACTGGCCAGACGAACAAGAATATTCTTGATATGGCAGAATATCTGTCTGAGACTGGCAAACCGGTATGGATCCGTCACGTACTGGTTCCAGAGAGAAGTGATAAAGATGAATATCTGGAAAGACTTCATGACTTTATTGAAACATTGGATAATGTGGAAAAAGTAGAAGTCCTTCCGTATCACACACTTGGAGTATATAAATGGAAAGAACTGGGAATCCCATATCAGTTGGAAGGCATCGATCCTCCGTCGAAAGAACGCGTGGAAAATGCGAACAAGATTCTTGAGACAGCAAAATATCATGCATAAAAATACGGGACACACAAAACGTGTGTTCCGTATTTTTATACTAAGTATGCAGGGAAAGTTGCCAGTGGTAAGTTTTCCCTATACCAAAGTATGCAAGAGAAGCTATCGGTGGCAGATTCTCTGTATATCATCAAAGTGTACAAGAAATACAGTAAAAAGCCATTTTTTAGTATGTAAAATGCAGCAATTTGTCAATTTAGTCAATTAAAGTCTTGAAACATGTATAAAAATACGATAATATTAGTTTTATAGATTTTTACCGAAGGAAGGAAGAAGAACTATGAATCTTAAAATTGGTGTGATAAAGGGAGATGGAATTGGTCCGGAGATCGTAACGGAAGCAATGAAAGTCCTGAATAAAGTTGCAGAGGTATATGGACATGAGTGTGATTACACACAGTTGTTAATGGGAGGTGCATCCATAGATGTTCATGGTGTACCACTTACAGATGAGACAATTGCACAGGCGAAAGCATGTGATGCTGTTCTGATGGGATCAATCGGAGGAGATGCCAAGACATCGCCATGGTATCAGTTAGAACCATCTAAAAGACCGGAAGCAGGCCTTTTAAAGATTCGAAAAGCGTTAAATCTTTTTGCAAATTTAAGACCGGCAGTATTGTACGATGAATTAAAAGGTGCATGCCCTCTGAAAGAAGAGATTACAGAAGGCGGATTTGATATGATGATCATGAGAGAGCTGACAGGTGGTCTTTACTTTGGAGAAAGAAAGACAGAGGAAATTGACGGTGTCATGACTGCCAGAGATTCTCTTACATATAATGAGAAAGAAATCCGCAGGATCGCAAAACGTGGATTTGATATTGCAATGAAGCGTCGTAAAAAAGTAACAAGTGTAGATAAAGCAAATGTACTGGATTCTTCGAGATTATGGAGAAAAGTAGTAGAAGAAGTTGCGAAAGATTATCCGGAAGTAACTGTTGAAAATATGCTTGTAGACAACTGTGCAATGCAGCTTGTAAAAGATCCAAAGCAGTTTGATGTAATTCTTACAGAGAATATGTTTGGAGATATTCTTTCAGATGAAGCAAGTATGGTAACCGGATCCATCGGAATGCTTGCAAGTGCCAGCTTAAATGAAACGAAATTCGGATTATATGAACCAAGTGGTGGATCTGCACCGGATATTGCAGGAAAGGGAATTGCTAATCCGATTGCAACCATTCTTTCGGCAGCAATGATGCTTCGTTTTAGTTTTGATCTTGATAAAGAAGCTGATGCAATTGAAGCCGCAGTTTCAAAGGTATTAAAAGATGGATATCGTACAATTGATATTATGTCCGAAGGAAAGACACAGATCGGAACTGCCCAGATGGGGGATCTGATCGCAGCAAATATCAATTAATTTATATATGAAACGCAGATAAGAGGAGGATACAAAAAATGAGAAGTGATACAGTAACAAAAGGAAAACAGCAGGCGCCGCACCGTTCACTGTTTAACGCACTCGGACTTACAGAGGAAGAGATGAACAGACCACTGGTAGGTATTGTTTGCTCTTATAATGAGATCGTTCCGGGACATATGAATCTTGATAAGATTGCAAATGCAGTAAAACAGGGAGTTGCCATGGCAGGTGGTACACCAATCATGTTCCCTGCAATTGCAGTATGTGACGGAATTGCAATGGGACACATCGGAATGAAATATTCACTGGTAACAAGAGATCTGATCGCAGATTCTACAGAAGCAATGGCAATGGCACACCAGTTTGACGCACTCGTAATGATCCCGAACTGTGACAAGAACGTACCAGGACTTCTGATGGCTGCAGCAAGAATCAATGTTCCGACTGTATTTGTAAGTGGCGGACCGATGCTTGCAGGACATGTAAAAGGGCAGAAGAGAAGCCTTTCCAGCATGTTTGAAGCAGTAGGAGCAAATGCGGCAGGAACAATGTCAGATGCAGACCTGTGCGAATTTGAAAATAAAGTATGTCCGACCTGCGGATCCTGCTCAGGTATGTACACTGCAAACAGTATGAACTGTCTGACAGAAGTACTTGGTATGGGACTTCGTGGAAATGGAACAATTCCGGCAGTATATTCTGAAAGAATCCGTCTTGCAAAACATGCAGGTATGAAGGTTATGGAGCTTCTTGAGAAAAACATCCGTCCAAGAGACATCATGACAAAAGAAGCAATCCTGAATGCACTGACTGTAGATATGGCACTTGGATGCTCTACAAATAGCATGCTTCACCTTCCTGCAATCGCACATGAAGTAGGTATGGATTTTGAGATCGATTTTGCAAACGGAATCAGTGAAAAGACACCAAACCTTTGTCACCTTGCACCAGCTGGCCCGACTTATATGGAAGATTTAAATGAAGCCGGCGGAGTATATGCAGTTATGGCAGAATTAAATAAAAAAGGACTTCTGCATACAGAATGTATGACTGTTACAGGAAAGACGGTTGGAGAAAATATCGAGGGTGTTGTAAATAAAGACCCTGAAGTTATCAGACCAATTGACAATCCATATACACCAACAGGTGGACTTGCAGTATTAAAGGGTAATCTTGCACCGGATGGAAGTGTTGTAAAACGTTCCGCAGTCGTAGATGAGATGCTGGTACATGAAGGACCTGCAAGAGTATTTGACTGTGAGGAAGATGCAATTGCAGCAATCAAAGGCGGTAAGATCGTAGCCGGCGATGTAGTTGTTATCCGCTACGAAGGACCTAAGGGAGGACCTGGTATGCGTGAGATGTTAAATCCTACATCTGCAATTGCCGGAATGGGACTTGGATCAAGTGTAGCACTGATCACAGACGGACGTTTCAGCGGTGCATCAAGAGGAGCATCTATTGGACATGTATCTCCGGAAGCAGCAGTTGGCGGACCAATCGCACTGGTAGAAGAGGGAGACCTGATCCAGATTGATATCCCGAATCTTTCCATTCATCTGGATGTATCAGATGAAGAACTGGCTAAGAGAAAGGAAAACTGGACTCCTAGAGAGCCAAGAGTTACAACTGGATATCTTGCAAGATATGCAGCAATGGTTACTTCTGGAAACAGAGGAGCAATCCTTGAAGTTCCAAAAGTAAAATAAAGTAGTCAAAAAAACAAATGACAGGGGAATGAATGGTATGCACTTAACAGGATCACAGATAGTAATTGAGTGTTTGAAAGAGCAGGGCGTAGATACCGTATTTGGGTATCCGGGCGGAGCTATTTTGAACGTATATGATGAATTATATAAACATAAAGATGAAATCAGACATATCCTCACATCGCATGAGCAGGGTGCTGCTCATGCGGCAGATGGATATGCCAGAGCAACAGGAAAAGTTGGTGTGTGTCTGGCAACCAGCGGACCTGGTGCAACAAACCTTGTAACCGGAATCGCAACAGCGTACATGGATTCAATACCGGTTGTTGCAATTACCTGTAATGTCGGAGTTTCGCTTCTTGGAAAAGACAGCTTCCAGGAGATTGATATTGCAGGTGTTACAATGCCGATCACAAAGCATAACTATATCGTAAAAGACGTGAATAATCTTGCAGATACAATCCGTAAAGCATTTGTGATCGCAAAAGAAGGCAGACCGGGACCTGTCCTGATCGATATTCCAAAGGATGTAACAGCCAATAAGGCAGAATTCACGCCAAAGGCACCAAAAGAAGTAAAGCCATCCGAAGACATATGTGAAGAAGATCTGGAAAAAGCAGTTCAGATGATTAAGGGATCAAAGAAACCATATATATTTGTCGGAGGCGGGGCTGTATTAGCCGGAGCAAGCAAAGAGTTATATGAGTTTGTAAAGAAGGTAGATGCGCCGGTTACTGATTCCCTGATGGGAAAAGGAGCATTTCCAGGAACCAATCCGTTATATACCGGAATGCTTGGAATGCATGGAACAAAAGCTTCGAATTATGGCGTCAGTGAATGTGACCTTCTGATTGTTGCAGGAGCCAGATTCAGCGACCGTGTTACAGGTAATGCGAAAAAATTTGCAAAAAATGCGAAAATCTTACAGTTTGATGTAGATGCTGCAGAGATGAATAAAAACATCCTGATCACAGAAGGTGTAGTAGGTGATCTGAAGGTTGTTCTTGAAAAGATGAATGAACGTCTGGAGCAGCAGGATCATAAGGCATGGGTAGAACAGATCATGTCTTATAAAGAAAAATATCCGATGACATATCATCCGGATGTACTGAGTGGTCCGTTTGTAGTAGAAGAAATCTACCGCCAGACCAATGGTGAAGCGATTATCTCTACCGAAGTAGGTCAGCATCAGATGTGGGCAGCACAGTATTATAAATATACAGAGCCAAGAACACTCCTTACATCAGGAGGTCTTGGAACTATGGGTTATGGTCTTGGAGCTTCTCTTGGAGCGAAGGTTGGCAGACCGGAAAAGACTGTAGTTAATATTGCAGGTGACGGATGTTTCCGTATGAATATGAATGAGATTGCTACTGCAACACGCCATAATATTCCGGTGATCCAGGTAGTAATCAATAACCATGTACTTGGTATGGTCCGCCAGTGGCAGAACCTGTTCTACGGACAGCGTTACTCGGCTACCGTATTAAATGATGCAGTAGACTTTGTAAAACTTGCAGAGGCTATGGGAGCAGAAGGAATACGTGTGGCAACCCAGGAAGAGTTCAAAAAAGCATTTGCGGATGCGTTAAAGAGTGGGCATCCGGTTGTGATTGACTGTCAGATTGACAGTGACGATAAAGTATGGCCGATGGTTGCACCTGGAGCGCCGATTAACGAGGCTTTTGATGAAAAAGACCTGGAAGCAAAGAAAGCAGAATAAGAATAGCAAAAAAAGTTAAAGGAAAATGGAGGAACTACAATGAGCAGAGTGTACAATTTTTCAGCAGGCCCGGCCGTATTGCCGGAAGAAGTATTAAAAGAAGCAGCAGCAGAGATGTTAGACTATAATGGCTGTGGAATGTCGGTAATGGAAATGAGTCACCGCTCATCGGTGTTCCAGGAGATTATTGAGACGGCAGAAGCAGATATCCGTGAACTGATGCATATTCCGGATAATTATAAAGTATTATTTTTACAGGGTGGTGCGTCTCAGCAATTTGCCATGATTCCTATGAATCTTATGAAAAATAAAGTGGCTGACTATATCGTTACCGGGCAGTGGGCGAAAAAGGCAGCAAAAGAAGCGGAAAAATACGGAGAGGTCCATGTGATTGCATCTTCCGAAGATAAGACATTTTCTTATATTCCGGACTGCTCAGACCTTCCGGTTTCTGAAAATGCAGATTATGTATATATCTGTGAAAATAATACGATTTATGGTACAAAATTCAAAGAACTTCCAAATACCAAAGGAAAAACACTGGTGGCAGATGTATCTTCCTGCTTCCTTTCTGAGCCGGTTGATGTCACAAAGTATGGTGTGATCTACGGAGGAGTTCAGAAAAATGTTGGTCCTGCAGGTGTAGTGATTGCCATCATCAGAGAAGACCTGATCACAGATGATGTATTAGAAGGAACACCGACTATGCTGAAGTATAAGACACATGCAGATGCAAAGTCTTTATATAATACACCACCGGCATATGGCATCTATATCTGTGGAAAAGTATTCAAATGGCTGAAAAAACAGGGCGGCCTGGAAGCAATCAAAGAACGCAATGAGAAAAAGGCAAAAATCCTGTATGATTATCTGGATGAAAGTAAACTTTTCAAAGGTACGGTTGTACCAAAAGACCGTTCGCTTATGAATGTTCCGTTTGTAACAGGAGATAAAGATCTGGATGCGAAATTTGTAAAAGAAGCAAAAGAAGCCGGATTTGAGAATCTGAAGGGACACAGAAGCGTAGGTGGAATGCGTGCAAGTATTTACAATGCTATGCCGGTCGAGGGCGTAGAAAAGCTTGTAGAATTCATGAAGAAATTTGAAAAGGAGAATCTGTAATCATGTATAAGTATCATAATCTGAACCCAATTTCCCAGGTAGGACTGGACGAATTTACACAGGAGTATGCACCGGTCAGCACACCGGAAGCAGCAGATGCAATTCTGGTAAGAAGTGCAGCTATGCACGAGATGGAATTTGCACCGGAATTAAAAGCAATCGCAAGAGCCGGTGCCGGAGTAAATAATATTCCGCTGGAAAAATGTGCAGAGCAGGGAATTGTTGTATTTAACACACCTGGAGCCAATGCAAACGGTGTAAAAGAGCTTGTAATCGCAGGAATGCTTCTTGCATCCAGAGACATCATTGGTGGAATTAACTGGGTACAGGAAAATGAAGAAGACGGGAACATTGCAAAAGATGCAGAAAAAGCAAAGAAAGCATTTGCAGGACAGGAGCTGCAGGGAAAGAAACTTGGTGTAATCGGTCTTGGTGCGATTGGAGTTCTGGTTGCAAATGCAGCAACACATCTTGGTATGGATGTATACGGATATGATCCGTATGTATCTGTTGACTCTGCATGGAGACTTTCAAGAAGCATTCATCATACAACAAATGTAGATGAAATTTATGAAAACTGTGATTATATTACTGTGCATGTGCCGGCACTTGACAGTACAAGGGGAATGATAGGAAAAGATGCTCTTGGACTGATGAAAGAAGGCGTGATCGTCCTGAACTTTGCAAGAGATGTGCTGGTAGATTCCGAAGCGATGGTAGATGCTCTGGTATCAGGTAAGGTAAAACATTATGTAACAGATTTCCCGACACCAGAGATTGCGGGCGTGAAGGGAGCTATCGTAATCCCTCATCTCGGAGCTTCTACAGAAGAGTCTGAAGATAACTGTGCAAAGATGGCAGTAAAAGAGGTTATGGATTATCTGGAAAATGGTAATATCAAACATTCTGTAAATTATCCGGATTGCGATATGGGACTTAGAGGAGATAAGACACGTATCCTGGTATTGCATCATAATGTGCCGAATATGATTGGTCAGATTTCTGCAATTCTTGCAAAAGATAACATGAATATCGCAGACCTTACCAATAAAAGTAAAGGAAAGTATGCGTATACAATGATTGATATTGATTCAGATGTTACAGAAAATGTAGTAGAAGAATTGAAGGGCATCGGAGAAGTGTTACGTGTACGTGTTATATGTTAATTAAAATTAATAATTTTGTAAGAAAGCCTTAATTGCGAAATGTGTCGAATTAGAGTATCCTTAATATATTAGCTGATAAGAATCAGGGGGATATAATAATGGATGAATGGTCAGAAATTCGAAGACGCAAAAAAAGACATCGGAGAAGAGTAAGAAACATACGTGTGTGTCTTACTCTTTTTGCTATCTGCTTGGTAGCGATTGCAATTCCAACAATAAGAGTATTGCTTCGCAAACCGGCAAAAATAACGATCCAGATGGCGGATATAGAGATTATCCAGGGAGAACAGTTGCCGGCATATTCTGCAGATGTTAAGATTACTGATAAAGATCATATCAGGCTTGAAAAAGATTACACAGCAGCACAGCTGGCAAAAGAACTGCAAAACGGCAAAGGAATTACATTTTCGAGCAGTGCGGATGCGAACACGGAAGGAACTTACGTGATTACAGCAAAACTAGATGCAGCAATCCAGAAGAAATTGTCAAATGAATGGAAGAAAAAAGTAGAGATCAGCATTAAGAACGGAACTTGTAATGTGAAGAACCCTACCGGAGCATGGGAGAATAACAAATTCAAAAAATATGATGGAACTTATGTTACATCTGATTTTGTGGATTCTATGGGAAATACATATTATCTGGATGAGAACGGTGAAAAAGTTACTGGCTGGCAGACAATTCAGAATGCAATGTACTGTTTTGATACCGAGGGGGCAATGCAGAAGTCGGCATGGGTAGAAAAAGACAATGGAAAAGCATATGTTGGTGAAGATGGAAAAGCTTTAACCGGCTGGCAGACACTGGACGATAAACAGTATTACTTTGATGCGGAAGGTATTGCTGCAACAGGAGAAGTGACGATTGGACTGGAAAAATGCAAGTTCAGTGATTCGGGAGAACTGATTTCCAAGGAAAAAGCAGCGATTGATCCAAAGAAACCGATGGTTGCACTTACATTTGATGATGGACCTGGCGCCAGAACAAAAGAAGTTCTTGATCAGTTGAAGAAGTACAATGCACATGCAACGTTCTTCATGTTAGGAAAGAATGTAGAGAAGTATGCAGATGTGGTAAAACAGATGCAGGAAGACGGAAATGAACTGGGTAATCATTCGTACGACCACAAACAGCTGAGCACACTGGATGCAACAGGAATTGCAGGCGAAGTTGGTAATACGAACCAGGCAATTAAAAATGTGTGTGGTAAAACTGCGACAGTTATGAGACCGCCATATGGTGCAATCAATGATACCGTAAAGGCAAATGTCGGTATGCCGATGATTCTCTGGAGTATCGATACGCTGGACTGGAAGACACGTAATGCACAGTCAACGATTAATAATGTCATGACGAAGGTAAAGGATGGAGATATTATCCTGATGCATGATATTCATACAGAGACTGTTGATGCGGCACTTACGCTGATTCCAAAACTTGAAGAAGCCGGATACCAGCTGGTAACGGTTTCTGAGATGGCACAGGCCAAAGGTGTGACGCTTGAAAATGGAAAAGCTTACAGTACAATTGTAAAATAATAATATATCAGGAAATAGAAATAATATACAAGAAAAGCTTCTTTTATTGCATGGCAGATTTGCCGACGATAGAAGAAGCTTTTTATATCGCCATACGTTTGGGAAGAAGATGCCACTGGCAATTTCTCTTGCATACTACGGTATACAAAAAAGCTGCCGTTGATGGCAGCTTTTACATAGTGGCTTATGGATTATAAAGAATTACGATGTTTTTCGAGCAGGCGGTGGATCTTTTCTGTAGGATCCATAACCTTACCGATACTGATATCATGGTTCATGGAATCGATGATCAGTGCGATAAACTTACTCATATCAGCAATCAGGAAGTATGGTTTTTCCTTTGCTGCTGCAGGAAGGTAAGTAAGGTTAGTTGTGATGACACGGTCAATATAGCCTTTTTCATAATATTCATCAAATTTTTCGAATCCATCTGTAAAAAGACCAAATGTCGTACATACAAATACACGGTTAGCACCGCGGTCTTTGATCTGTTTTGCAACATCCAGCATACTTTCACCTGATGAAATCATATCATCGATGATGATTGCATCTTTTCCATCGAGATGCTCTCCTAAGAATTCGTGTGCTACAATAGGGTTTTTTCCATTTACAACCGTTGAATAATCACGGCGTTTGTAGAACATACCCATATTAACTCCCATAACGTTAGAGAAGTATACGGCACGCTGCATAGCACCCTCATCAGGGCTGATGATCATCAGATGCTCTTTGTCAACTTTAAGATCAGGTTCTGCTTTTAACAAAGCCTTCATAAACTGATATGGAGGATTGAAACTGTCAAATCCGTGCAGTGGAATTGAATTTTGAACACGTGGATCATGTGCATCAAATGTAAAGATATTTGAAACTCCCATATCGATTAATTCCTGTAAGGCAAGTGCGCTGTCCAGGGATTCACGTTTGGTACGTTTGTGCTGACGGCTTTCGTATAAGAATGGCATAACTACGTTTACACGGCGTGCCTTTCCATTTGCGGCAGCAATAATACGTTTCAAATCCTGAAAATGATCGTCTGGTGACATGTGATTAAGATGCCCGTTAACAGAATAAGTAAGGCTGTGATTACATACATCAACCATGAGGAAAAGATCCGCACCTCTGATTGATTCTGTCAAAAGACCTTTTGCTTCTCCGCTTCCAAAACGAGGACAAGGACAATCAATCAGATAATTGTCACGCATGTAATTGTAATACAACGGCGAATCCATTGCTTCGTTCATTGCACTTTTTCTGAACTGAACAATATAATCGTTCACTTTCTCACCGAGTTCGCGGCATGATTCCAGTGCACCGATTTTTAATGGTGCTACAGGAAGACCGCTTTCCATTAATTTAATGTTTGGCATGATGAAAACTCCTGTATATTTTTTGTAATAAGTTACTCCTAATTATTTATATCACTTTTCCTATGAAAAGGTCAACTGTTGATTGGACGAATTGCCAAAAGTGATGTATAATAAGGTACTGTTCATTAGTGTGCGCAGTAACCATAATAGTGCTTGCACAATATATGGGGAGTAACGTATAATAGTAACGTTAAATGACAAATACAAGATAAAATATAGAGGAGAATGAAGATGAGTAAACCAGTAGTTGCTATTGTGGGAAGACCAAATGTTGGAAAGTCTACCCTTTTTAATGTACTGGCGGGAGAGATGATTTCTATCGTCAAAGATACGCCTGGAGTAACAAGAGACCGTATCTATGCTGATGTTACATGGCTGGATAAAGAATTTACAATGATTGATACAGGTGGTATCGAGCCGGAGAGTAAGGATATTATTCTGTCTCAGATGAGAGAGCAGGCGCAGATCGCGATTGATACAGCTGATGTAATCATATTTATCACAGATGTAAGACAGGGACTTGTAGATGCAGATTCCAAAGTGGCAGACATGCTCCGCCGGTCAGGTAAGCCGGTAGTGCTTGCTGTTAACAAGGTTGACAGTTTTAATAAGTTTATGCCGGATGTATATGAATTTTACAATCTTGGAATCGGAGATCCGATACCGGTATCTGCGGCTTCAAGACTTGGTATTGGTGATCTGTTAGATGCTGTGATCGCACATTTCCCTGAACATGAAGCAGAGGAAAAAGAAGATGAACGTCCAAGAGTAGCAATCGTTGGAAAGCCAAATGTTGGAAAATCATCGATTATCAATAAGCTGGTAGGAAAGCAGAGAGTTATCGTATCTGACATTGCAGGAACAACAAGAGATGCAATCGATACAAATGTAAAATATAACGGAAAAGACTACGTATTTATTGATACAGCCGGTCTTAGAAGAAAAAGTAAGATCAAAGAAGAACTGGAAAGATACAGTATCATCCGTACTGTTACCGCAGTGGAACGTGCAGATGTTGTGCTGGTCGTAATTGATGCGACAGAGGGTGTTACAGAACAGGATGCCAAGATTGCGGGTATTGCACATGAAAGAGGAAAAGGCATCATCATCGTAGTGAACAAATGGGATGCGATCGAGAAAAATGATAAAACAATGCGGGAGTATGAAAATAACGTCCGCCGTGTCCTTTCGTTTATGCCATATGCGGAAATCATGTATGTATCTGCAGAGACAGGACAGCGCCTGAATAAACTTTACGATATGATCGATATGGTAATCGAAAACCAGACACTTCGTGTAGCCACAGGTGTACTGAATGAGATCATGACAGAGGCCGTTGCAATGCAGCAGCCACCTTCAGACAAAGGAAAGAGACTGAAACTGTATTATATCACACAGGTAGCGGTTAAACCGCCATCATTTGTAATCTTTGTAAATGATAAAGAACTGATGCACTTTTCTTATACCAGATATCTGGAAAACAAGATTCGTGAAGCTTTTGGATTCCGTGGTACTGCTTTGAAATTCTTCATCAGGGAAAGAAAGGACAAGGATCAGTAATCATGGAACGTTTGATATGTGTACTTGTCGGATATGTATTTGGTCTGATTCAGACGGGATATATATACGGGAAAAAGAATGGCGTTGACTTGAGAAAAAAAGGCAGTGGAAATGCAGGAACGACGAATGCACTTCGTACCATGGGATGGAAAGCCGGAGCAATTACATTACTTGGAGACTGCTTCAAATGTGTTGCAGCGGTTGTTGTTGTACATCTGATCTATGGAAAGACACATACAGATATGATGCCGCTGCTTTCCATGTATGCAGGAATGGGCGCAGTTCTTGGACATAATTATCCGTTTTATCTGAAATTTAAGGGTGGAAAGGGAATCGCTGCAACGGCAGGTCTGATCATCAGTACAACTAATATATGGATTGTATTGATCTGTCTTGCAGCATTTATCGCGATTGTTGCAGCAACAAGATTTGTATCGCTTGGATCGATGGCAGTTGTTACAATCTATCTGATCAGTGTGATCGTATATGGACAGATGGGTGGATTCCATGTGGAAAATGCAGCATATCTGCATGAGATGTATGGAGTAGTAGCATTCTTAATGATACTTGCATTCTGGAGACACAGAGCAAATATTAAAAGACTGTTAAGTGGTACTGAGAATAAGATCAGTGTCGGAGGAAAGAACAAAGAACAGTCAGAAAAAGTATAGATACAGAAAGGATAGGTCTTATGGCAAAAGTTAGTGTGATCGGAGCCGGAAGCTGGGGAACAGCCTTGGCACTGCTTTTAAATAAAAATGGACATGAGGTGACTGTCTGGTCATATCAGGAAGAAGAAGTACGGGAACTGAGTGAAAAAAGAGAACACGTTACGAAACTTCCGGGAGTAAAGATTCCGGAAGAGATCGGATTCACCGCAGATATTAAGGGCGCAGTGCAGGGAAAAGATGTTGTGGTACTGGCGGTTCCGTCTATCCATGTAAGAAGTACTGCGAGAATGATCAGTCCTTATGCAATAAAGGATCAGAAGTTTGTAGATGTAGCAAAGGGAATCGAAGAAGATACTCTTATGACGTTGTCACAGCAGATTGAAGAAGAAATCCCACAGGCAGATGTAGCAGTTCTTTCCGGACCTAGCCATGCCGAAGAGGTAGGAAGAGGACTCCCGACAACAGTCTGTATAGGAGCAAGAACAGAAGAGACAGCGAGATATCTGCAGGAATTATTCATGAATGAAGTATTCAGAGTCTATATTAGTCCGGATATACTGGGAATAGAGCTGGGTGGTTCGCTTAAGAATGTCATAGCACTGGCAGCAGGTATCGCAGATGGTATGGGATACGGAGATAACACGAAAGCCGCGCTTATCACACGGGGGATTGCAGAAATATCACGCCTGGGTGTAAAAATGGGCGGGGCAGCTGAAACATTTGGCGGGCTCGCAGGTATTGGCGACCTGATCGTTACGTGTGCAAGTGTACACAGCCGTAACCGTAAGGCTGGCTATCTGATGGGACAGGGCAAGACTATGCAGGAAGCCATGGATGAAGTACAGATGGTCGTAGAAGGTGTATATTCGGCAAAAGCGGCGGCAAAGCTTGGACTGAAATACGGCGTGTCTCTGCCAATCATAGAAGAAGTGAATAAAGTCCTGTTCGAGAATAAAAATCCAAAAGATGCGGTAAATGAACTGATGCTCAGAGGTGGAAAAGCAGAACATACAGCACTTCCGTGGCAGAAGAATTAAATATAGAATTTTTGCCAAATTCCCAGAGCGTTTTTTAGACACCCTCTAATACAAGGGATGAAAGATAAAAAGAAAACAATAAAAATAACAGAGTTGAATTTAATTTCAACTCTGTTATTTTTTTATCGTTTTGTCTCAGTTAAAGCATACCTGATATCCGATAAAAGTTTTTTGTAAAATCTTCCGTGAATACAGATGCCTACAGATTTGCGTGATCCATAACATATTTCTTGAAATCCATAATAGCCGGAGCCTGGTAAACATTCTTAAGTGTTGCCATGTAAAACAGTCTTTCCCAGGACGGTTTTTCAATCTCGATGATAGAAACCGGCATATAGGAAAGAACCGGCATTTTTGGAACTACAGCAATACCGAAACCGGCACCAACCAGTCCGGCAACCCCCTGATCCTCCTCCATGGAGTAGGCAATCTGAGGGTATCCCCCACATTTTTTAAATAATTTGTCAATGACGTGTCGGAGTCCACTACGCTTTGAAAAGGCAATGTGTGGATAAGCAAGTGTATCTTTCAAGTCTATCGAACTGCGTCCTTCCAGAGGATGTCCTTTTGGGACGATCAGTACCAGCTCCTGTTTTGCAACAGGAACAAAATCGATCAGAGGCTCATTGTCCATCATAGAGCAGAAAGCAATGTCATATTTTCTGTCTTTTAATCCCTGGATCATATCAGAAGTAAGCCCTGTGGAACTATGAAAATAAAAATCAATTTTTTTGTCTGGCGTAGAATCCAGAAAGCCTTTTACAAAATTCGGAACAATAGAGCTGCTGACGGCTCTTAGTTCGACGATATCAATGCGACCTTCCCCACGACCTGTCATCTGTAGTTTGTTAACACTGGAATCAATCATATCCAGAGCCTGTTCGACATCTACAAGAAATGCCTGCCCGCATTTTGTAAGGGCTACGTTCCGCCCTTCTTTTTCAAAAAGCTTAACCCCCAGTTCTTTTTCGAGTGATGCAATTGCATGACTCAGACTTGGCTGAGTGATGGCTAGAATCTCTGCGGCTTTTGTGTAATGCTCCAGATGGGCCAGTGTGGCAAAATATCTTAGATGATACAGATTCATAAAGCCGGCCCCCTTTCTTTCGTTATTGTTATGATATATGCATTATCTTAGCATGAACTGAGCACAAAAACAACCTATGAATAAAATCTATGAATTTTGACAAAACTATTAATTTGTTTTTTATTTAACAAGGATATATAATCAAACCATAGCAAATATTACTAGATTGAACAACAAGAAAAAAGGGAAAATGTTCAATTTTAACAATGGAGGTAGAATTATGTCAAAAAAGAATCCAATCACAGTAAGCTCATGGACACTTGGAGATCAGTGCAAATTTGAAGATCGTGTTATCGCTGCAAAAGAAGCAGGATACGAAGGAATCGGTCTTCGTGCAGAGACTTATGTTGATGCATTGAATGAAGGACTTCATGATGAAGACATTCTTGCAATTCTTGACAAACATGACATGAAAGTAACAGAAGTTGAGTACATCGTTCAGTGGTGTGAAGAGCATCGTTCATACGAGCAGAAATACAAAGAGCAGATGTGCTTCCATATGTGTGAACTCTTTGGAGTTGGTCACATCAACTGTGGACTGATGGAAAACTATTCAGTTGAGTATACAGCTCAGAAATTAAAAGAACTTTGCCAGAGAGCTGGAAAATACATCATCGGTGTTGAACCAATGCCGTACAGTGGTATTCCAAACCTTCAGAAAGGCTGGGAAGTTGTAAAAGCTTCTGGATGTGAAAATGCAATGCTTATCCTTGATACATGGCACTGGGTAAGAGCTAATCAGCCATACGACATCCTTACACCAGAAATCGCTAAGAAAGTTATTTCTATCCAGATCAACGATGCTTATGAGAGACCATATGCAGATTCAATCTTAAGAGATGAGTCAATGCATGATCGTCTTGCACCTGGAACAGGAGCAAAAGATACAGCTGGATTCGTTAAAATGATCAAAGACGCTGGAATTGATCCAAAGGTAATCGGTGTAGAAGTAATTTCTGATGAAATCCTTGGAAGAGGAATCAATGAGGCAGCAGCTTATACATATGAAAATACAGAGAAAGTATTAAAAGAAGCCTGGCCAGAAATGGTTGACTAATTTTAATCACTGATTCATTTCAGACAAGATAAGAAAACACATTTGTTTAAAAGAGAGAGGTAAAAAAATAATGAAGTTCAAACATATGTTTTCTCCGATTCAGATCGGACCAATGACAGTAAAGAACCGTTTCGTAGTACCACCAATGGGTAATAACTTTGCAAACACAGATGGAACATGGAGCGACGAGTCAGTTGCATATTACAGCGAACGTGCAAAAGGTCAGTTCGGACTGATCACAATCGAAGCAACAGTAGTTCACAAAGGTGCAAAGGGTGGTCCAAGAAAACCTTGTCTGTATGATGACAACAGCATCGAGAGTCTGAAAAAGATTACCGATGCCTGTCATGCAGAAGGTGCTAAGATTTCTATCCAGCTTCAGAATGCAGGACCGGAAGGAAATGCAAAAAATGCAGGAGCACCAATCCAGGCGGCTACTTCAATTGCATCAGCTGATGGAAGAGATATTCCGGAAGCAGTTCCTACAGAGCAGGTATATGAGCTCATTAAAGGATATGGAGATGCAGCAGTCCGCGCAATGAAGGGCGGAGCTGATGCAGTAGAAATTCACATGGCACATGGTTATCTTGTGAATTCTTTCATGTCACCAAGAACGAACAAACGTGTAGATGAGTTTGGCGGAAGCTTCGAAAACAGAATGAGATTTTCCCGTCTGATCATTGAAGAAGTAAAGAAGAGAACAGAAGGTAAAATTGCAGTTCTTGCACGTATCAACAGTACAGAAGATATGTTTGGCGGTCTGGACAACCATGATATGTGTGCAATTGCTTCTTATCTTGAAGACTGCGGAATTGACGGACTTCACGTATCACGTGCAGTACATCTGAAGGACGAGTATATGTGGGCTCCGACAGGAATTCATGGCGGATTCTCAGCAGAGCTTGTAGCAAATATCAAAAATTGTGTATCTGTTCCGGTAATCACAGTCGGACGTTACACAGAGCCACAGTTCGCAGAACAGATGGTGAAACTTGGAAAAGCTGATCTGGTAGCATTTGGACGTCAGTCACTGGCTGATCCTCATACTCCGAAAAAAGCGCAGGAAGAGAGACTGGAAGATATGACACCTTGTATCGCATGTCTGCAGGGATGTGTTGCCAACATGTATGCTGGTAAACCACTTTGCTGTCTGGTAAACCCGGTACTTGGACGTGAGGTTGAGGGACTTCCAAAAGCTGAAAAGGCAAAGAAAGTATACGTTATCGGTGGTGGTGTAGCAGGTATGTGTGCTGCATTCACAGCTAAGAGACGTGGACATGATGTAACATTATTTGAAGCAACAGACAAACTCGGTGGTAACATGAGACTGGCTGCTTACCCACCAGGAAAAGGTGACATCACAGGTATGATCAGAAGCTATATCGTAAAATGCGAAAAAGCAGGCGTAAATATCAAGATGAATACAAAAGTAACAGCTCAGATGTTAAAAGAAGACACACCGGATGCAGTTATCCTTGCAACAGGATCTGAGACATTAGTACTTCCATTTATCAAAGGTATCCATAATCCTGACATCGTATATGGCGTGGACTGCTTGGAAGGAACACGCCCGGTAGGACACAAAGTCTTAGTTGTCGGTGGTGGTATGGTAGGTGCCGAGACAGCAGACTTCCTTGCGGAACAGGGACATGAAGTATCTGTTATCGAGATGAGAGATGCAATCGGACCAGATGTAATCCACGAGCACCGTATCTTCCTTATGGAAGCATTTGAAAAATACGGAATCGAGCAGATTACAAGTGCTGCTGTATCTGAGATCTTCTCGGACGGAGTAAGCTACAAGAATGCAGCTGACAAATCTGATGAAACAATCTACGAAGCAAGAGGATTCGATACAGTTGTTCTTTCTATGGGATTCAGTTCTCGCTATACACACCGCGATGGTCAGAATGTCGTATATGACTTCGCAGATGAATTAAAGGACATCGTTCCAGAAGTTCATGTAGTAGGTGATGCGGTAAGAGCACGTCGTGCACTGGATGCTACAAAAGAAGCTTACGATGTTGCATTAAAACTTTAATAAGAATTATAAAATGTGTATGTAACAGCCCACATACCACGGGCTGTTATATGTAAAGAGGAATACAAGAGGACCAGATAAAGGTTTCTCTGTAAATAAAAGAAAACCAGGAGGGTTAAGATCATGGAAAAAAGAATTTCCGGACATACAGGCTTAATGGGATTATTTGGAACACCAGTTGGACATTCAGGATCTCCGGCAATGTACAACTTCAGTTTCCAGCATGACGGACTTGATTATGCATATATGGCATTCGATGTAACAGAAGAAGAGATGCCAAAAGCATTTGAAGCAATCCGTTTATTCAAAATGCGTGGTGGTAACTTTACTATGCCATGCAAAAATATCGCAGCAGAACTGGTAGACAAGCTTTCACCGGCAGCTGAGATTATCGGAGCTTGTAATGTATTCGTTAACGATGACGGAGTGATCACAGGACATATTACAGATGGTATTGGATTTGTTAAGAATCTGGAGCTCAACGGAGTACCTGTAAAAGACAAGAAAGTTGTTGTTCTTGGAGCAGGTGGAGCAGCTACAGCAATTCAGGTTCAGTTAGCATTGGACGGAGCAAAAGAAGTAAATATCTTCAATATCAAAGACAAATTCTTTGAAAGAGCAGAAGGAACAAAGGCTAAATTAGCTGAGAAGTGCCCGGACTGTGTTGTTACAGTAGATGATCTTGATGATAAAGCAAAACTGGAAGAAGCAGTAAAAGCCTGCGATATTCTTGTAAATGCTACAATCATGGGAATGAAGCCACATCAGGATGTAACACTGGTTGACAAATCATTATTCCGTAAAGATCTGGTAGTTGCAGATACTGTATACAGCCCAGAGAAGACAAAGATGATCCTGGAAGCAGAAGAAGCTGGATGCAAAGCAATCGGTGGTGTCGGAATGCTTCAGCAGCAGGGAGCAGTAAATTATGGACTGTTCGTTGGAAAAGAAATGCCGCTTGCTGAGTATCAGGAGTTTCAGAAAGCTCAGGCAAAATAAAACAACTTGATAAAAGGAGAATGAGGGAATGAAAGCAAAGAAATATTTATGGTCTATCATTTGCGTATACTTTTGCTATCTGACACATGGTATTCAGGCTATTATCTTAAGCCAGAATAACGTAAATTTCGCAAAACAGTGGGGATTTAACATGTCAGATCCACAGTCAGCAGCATATGCAGCTGGTCTTGCAGCAGTAAGTACAGCGGTAGCATGGACTGGATTTGGTAAATTTGTCAGTGTATGGATCGGTGGAGAGATCTCTGACCGTGTTGGACGTAAAAAATTAATGATCGGTGGAGCAGCATTATACATCGTCTGCTTCCTTGGATTCTTACTTACAAAGAGTGCATTAGTTGCATCAGTATGTGGATTCGCATCAGGAGTTGCAACATCAGGTTTCTGGGATGCATCAGGATATCCTGCAGTACAGGAAGCATATCCGGCAGCACCTGGATCAGCACTGGTAGGAATTAAGTTCTTCGTTTCACTGTCTGGTATGGTATATCCGCTTCTGGTTGTACATAATGCAAACAGCGGAAACTGGAAACTGAACGTTATGATTCCAGTTGTTATGTCAATTATCTGTCTGGTACTTGCAATTATTGCACCATTCGTATATGATGATCAGAAGAAGGCAGCTTCTGGAAATGATGGAAAATCCAAAGATGCCGTACAGGCAGAGATTGATGCAGCAAAAGCAGCAATGCTTACAAAACCAAGTAAATTCGTAGTATTTCTGGTAATGTTTTATGCATTCCTTTGCATGGCAATCATGTATGGAGCTCAGCAGTATACGAAAGCATTCGGATTATCTGTATGTGGACTTTCTGAGATGCAGGCAGCAGGTATGACTTCTATCTATACAATCGGTTCTATCTGTGCTGTACTTTTCTGGGCATTCATGATGGCTAAGTTAAAATGGAGCCCGCTGAAGGTTGTCCTGATTGATTCTATCTGTACAGCAGTTGCACTTGCAGGTGTACTGTTTATCCATCAGGTAGCAATCATCTATGTAGCAATTGCTATGTTAGGATTCTTCGCAGCAGGTGGTGCTCTTCAGACAGGTCTTGCAGTGGTTCAGTTATTTAACCCAGGACCAAAAGGAAGAAACACAGGTATTTATTACACATTCATGGGCGCAGCAAGCTACCTGATCCCAGTTGTAGCTGCTCAGCTTACAAAAGCATCAGGTGAGGCTAATGCAGTATATAGCCTGATGATCATGTTATTGGTATTTGCAATCCTTGCTATTTTAAGTTCCCTCTACTTAGTAGCACAGCACAAAAAGATTTTCGGAAAGAGTGCATTATAATTAAATGATTGAAAGAAAGGGGCTGTTAGTCCTTAAGATGAAATGCATCGAAAGACAGCAGTCCCTTTCTTTTAACAAAGGATTGTTAAAAAAAAGACATTCATAGAAAACATCGAGAGAATTAGAGGAAAAATACATATTCCATAGATTTTATCTATGGAATATGCCATGTTGTGTCATGAAAAGATATGTCTGTAAAATCTAAAAAGTAAAAGATGAAGGAGGACGCTAAAATATGAGTCCGAAAAAAGCAAAAAGAGAGAATGAACTTCCGTATATTCCTCTGGGACCCTTTCAATGGAGAATTCCGGGAATACACTATCGCATAGAGTATGTAGAGTTCTTTCAGGGTCTGATTCTTGGTGCGACAGCTTTAAGTTCCATTCCGTATCTGACAGATAACCTTGGACTTCCTTATGAACTTGCATGGAGCTGCGTTATTATTGAAGTATTCATGTACATGCTTCACGGATGGCTTGGAGATCCGGTTGTTCCTGGATGGATTACTCCGACATTGCCATTTACCCTGGCATATTTAAATGGGTTTGAAAAAGGACCGGAAAGAATTCAGGCAATGATAGCATTGCAGCTTCTGGTTGCATTTGTATTTATATTTATGGGAATTACGAAACTGGCAGACAAATTTGTAAATGGAGTCCCGAACTCCATCAAAGGTGGTATCCTGATCGCTGCACCGATTACGGTATTACAGGGACAGCTGTCAGATGGCAGTCAGCTTATGACAGCACCGGTAGCAACGCTTGCCGGAACTTTATTACTTGCATTCTTAAGCTTTTCGCCATTCTGCGAAAAGAACAGAAGTAAATATAAAATACTGGATGTTATGGCAAAATATGGTAACTTATTCCCGTATCTGATTGCAATGGTGGCAGGAGTTGCCATCGGAGAATTGGCAAAACCAGTATTAGAACTTGGAACAGTCATCAGAATTCCTGATTTCAGCAATATATTCCATACAGTAAGTATCTTTGCGGTTGGATTCCCTCCGCTGTCTATGTTTGTCAGTGCACTTCCACTTGCATTGATCTGCTATGTACTTGCATTTGGAGATTTTGTTACATCGAAGACACTGGTAGAAGAAGCACAGGAGAGCAGAAGTGATGAGTACATCGACTTTAACTCAAGCAGATCAAATCTGATCAGTGGACTTAGAAACCTGATCCTTGCAATTTTTGCACCGTTCCCGCCGCTGGCAGGACCGCTATGGGTTGGTATGACAGTATCTGTAGCTATGCGTTACAAAGAAGGTAAGAAAGCCATGAAGTCACTGATTGGTGGAATGAGTTCTTTCCGTATGGCAACATTTATCAGTGTTATCCTGGTTCCGATCGTATCTTTCATGAAACCGATCATGGGAGTCGGATCTGCGATCACGCTGTTATTCCAGGCATATGTATGTGCCAGAATTGGTATGGAATATTGTCAGTCTAATACGGATAAGAGTATTGCAGGTGTTATGGCTGCAGTACTGGCATTCAAAGGATCTGGCTGGGCACTGGTTGTCGGCTTTGCAATGAACCTCTTACTTTCTAATATGGATTTCCAGAAGAAAAAACTGGGAGTGCTTACAACAGAGGAGTTAGATCAGGTGGAAGCTAAGAAAAATGAAGAAGCGCAGAGACTGCTTGATATGAAAAAGCAGGGATAATCTGATCTAAAGAAAAGTGTCATGAATATGGCAAAATAATAAAACAGAGAAGCTCATATATTATGAACATAAAATGAGGGCCTGTGGGAATATCCATGGGCCCTCTCTCTTGCATAAAAATAAAGAATATACCACTGGCCGTTCTATGTATTCCCGGAAAGAGGCCAGTGGTATATTCATATGCTGTATTATATGGATTATAATGCGTCGTGTACAATCTGCAATGCCTGATACAGTTTTTCGGATTCGATCTGTCCAGGGGCAGAAGCCTGTGAGCCGGAACCAAATGTAAGACAGGAACCAAAAGCTTCACACGCAATACGGCTGATACTTCCAAGTCCGGCCATTGACATCGTAATGATCGGTCTGTCAGCATAATCAGTTGCCATTTCTTCTGTAGCTGCAAGAAGTGTCAGGACGTCTTTTTTACTCTGCGGCATAACAGCCATCTTTGGAATATCTGCGCCCATGTCCTGCATTTTACGAAGACGGTAGACCAAGTCGGATTTTGCAGGTGTTTTGTCAAAATCGTGATTAGAAGCAATTACCTTTGCTCCGGATGCGTGAATAGCATCGATCATTTCACGAACAACCGCATCTCCGGTAAAAATCTCAACATCAATGATATCCGCATTCCCGGTTGCAGCAACAGCCTTATTAAGTTCTGCATACTTTTCTACGGACATAGGATGTACACCGCCTTCTTTTTCGGTACGGAAAGTACAAAGAAGTGGAGTATCTCCCATAACGTCACGGAGCTCTTTTACAAGTGCAGTTACTTTATCAATATCTTCAACGTCTTCAAACCAGTCCATGCGCCACTCCATCAGGTCCATATGCATAGAAAGGTAATTCTTAGTAAGAGAAAGAATCTCTTCTTTTGTCTTTCCGACATTCGGAATACAAATAGCAGGGATACCATTGCCCAGCTCTAAATTTCTGACTTTTACAGTATTCATAGAGTGTTCTCCTTAATCTTCGTATACGTATGAAATGCCAAGCTTTTCTTTCATATATTCACTGTCTACGCGCTGTCCGAGAATCAGTTCGATTGCAGCGATAGCCTGGAAAAGCATCATGCCCTGACCGTTCATGGTTTTACATCCGGCATGTCTTGCCATTTTAAGCATAGCTGTTTCATGTGGTGCATAGACAACATCTGTAACGATTAAGTCCGGGCGGAAGAATGACGGGTCCGGAATATAGGTAATTCCTTCCAGCGGTTTCATACCAACACCTGTAGCATTTGTGAACAGGTAAGAAGAATGCATTTCTTCTTTTAACTTGTCCAGATCCTCCAGTGGATAGAACGTTGCTTTACAGTTGGTGTTTTCGTTGATTTTTTTAACTGTTTCCAGAGCATTTGCTTTGAATTTATCATCTCTTGCAAAGATAGACATTTCAGCAACACCATCTAATGCAGCCTGGATCTCAACAGCTGTAGCAGCTCCGCCTGATCCGACGATGGTTACTTTTTTGCCTGTAGGATCGATGCCATTGTCTTTTAAGGACTGGACATAACCGATACCATCTGTGATGTGCCCTACAAGATATCCGTCTTTATTTACAATTGTATTAACTGCTCCACACAGTTTTGCTGCCGGGGAAACTTCATCCAGATACTGGTGTACGATTGTCTTGTTCGGCATAGATACATTTGCCCCACGGAGTTTTAATGCACGTAATCCTTTGATTGCGTCCTCGAGTTCTGGTGCATCTACTTCGAATGCAAGGTTGACGATGTCAACGCCAAGTTTTTCATAAGCGGCATTGTGTGTTGCCGGTGACTGAGAGTGTCTGATTGGATAAGCCAGAAGACCGATTAATTCGGTGTGTCCGGTAATCTGATGTCTTTCCATAATAAAAATAATCTCCTTCCATTTGTTTGCCTATATTTTAACAAATTATCTGTTTACAATCAAATGCTTAAGAGGTGTTAAAATGATAGATTCTGACTATTGATATCCTGAACAAGTTCTATAAAGGACACAACTGACATATATTGAAACAGCATAACGAAGAAGGGGTGAGGCATATGGATAATGAACAGTTATATAACGATATAAAGGCCAGGACGAACGGAGAAATTTATATAGGAGTTGTAGGACCGGTACGGACGGGAAAATCAACATTTATCAAGCGTTTTATGGATGTCATGGTTCTGCCAAGGATGGAGGATGTACATGGAAAAGACAGAACCAGAGATGAGCTTCCGCAATCATCTTCCGGTAAAATGATTATGACAACAGAACCCAAATTCGTACCCAAAGATGCAGCAGTCATACGGCTTAATAAAGATACGGAAGTGAAAGTACGTCTGATCGACTGTGTCGGATATATGGTAAAGGGGGCAGAAGGGCATGAAGAAGGTGGAAAAGAAAGACTGGTAAGGACTCCGTGGTTTTCGGAAGAAATCCCATTTACAAAAGCGGCAGTCATAGGAACACAGAAGGTGATTCATGATCATGCGACAATAGGAATTGTTGTAACAACGGATGGAAGTATCACAGAGATTCCACCGGAGAACTATCTGGAGGCAGAAGAAAGGACGATAAAGGAACTGCAGACGATTCAAAAACCGTTTGTCGTACTGGTAAATTCTAAAAAGCCATATGGAGAAGAGGCGAAGGAGAAGACGGAGGAACTGGAAAAAAGATATGGTGTCTGTGCGCTTGCGGTTAACTGTGAGCAGTTAAAAGAAGAGGATATCCATCTGATATTGGAATCTGTCTTGTATGAATTCCCGGTTGCACAGATAGAATTTTATGTGCCAAAATGGGTCGAGATGCTGCCGGCATCCCACAGGATCAAAAAAGATCTGCTGGAACATATCCGTATGGTACTGGATGAAATGACATTTATAAAAGACGCAGCCGGGAAAATGATGGACAGCGAAAGCATTTACATAAAAGAAATGCGGATAGAACAGATTTGTATGGACAGTGGCTGCATAAAGATACAGATAGGAATCGAAGAAAAATATTATTATGAGACATTAAGCGAGATGACGGGTACACAGATTAACGGGCAATACGAGCTGATCCGGACGATGCAGCATCTGGCAGAATTAAAAGAAGAATATGAAAATGTGAAAGAGGCCTTCACTTGCGTGCGGATGAAGGGGTATGGTGTTGTAAGTCCGAAAAAAGAAGAAATCGTACTGGAAGAACCGGAAATTATAAAACAAGGGAACAAATACGGAGTCAAGATCCATTCGCAGGCGCCATCTATCCATTTAATCCGTGCCAATATAGAGACGGAGATAGCCCCGATAGTAGGTAATGAGCAGCAGGCGAAGGATCTGATCCGTTATATAGAAGATGAAAAAAAGGAAGAAGGTGGAATCTGGAAGACCAATATATTTGGCAAGACGATAGAAGAACTGGTTATGGATGGCATGAAAAATAAAATGGCAGTGATCAATGAAGAGAGCCAGGTGAAATTACAGGATACGATGCAGAAAATAGTGAATGACAGCAATGGAGGTATGGTCTGCATTATCATATAAAAAGTTCAAATAATTATAGAAAAGTACTTGAAATACAAAAAGAAATGTGTCTATAATAAATGCAGAAAATGGTAAAGGGGCCAGGCTTTTAGGAGCGTGGTCTCTTTTCTTTTTATGCCAAAGCATGCAAGAGAAGCTGCCAGTGACAGGTTCGCTGTATACCAAAGTATGCAAGAGAAGTTTTATGGCTTCTTAAAACTTTACAGGAAGCAATAGCTATGCTTTGAAAATCAGGAGGATGATAAAAATGAAAGATTACACATTTAAAGTACCACAGGACATTGTATTTGGAGTTGGATCACTGAAAAGACTGCCGGAATTACTGGAAAAGAGCGGATCAAAGAAGATGATGGTAGTGTCCGACAGAGGCCTGGAAAAACTTGGAGTTGTAAAGAAAGTAATGGATATCGTAGAGGCAGAAGGAATTGAGACAGTCAGCTATCTGGACGTGCTTCCAAACCCTACCGTAGACATGGTAGATGCAGCAACAAAGGTATATAAAGAATCAGGAGCAACCAGTATCGTGGCTTTAGGAGGAGGAAGCCCGATGGATGTAGCCAAAGCAGTAGGTGTTCTTGCAAGATATGGCGGATCCATTACGGAATATGAAGGAGCACATCTGGTTCCTGGACCGATTGAACCGATTATCGCAATTCCGACTACGGCAGGAACAGGAAGTGAGGTTACGGCATTTTCGGTTATTACAGACACTTCCAGAAATTACAAGTTAACTGTATTCAGCTATGAATTGCTCCCGAAATATGCGTTACTGGATCCAGAGATGATCATGTCTGTGCCGCCGATGGTTGCAGCATCCTGTGGTATCGATGCACTGATTCATGCATGGGAAGCTTATACATCACTTGGAGCATCCCCATTTTCTGATGCAATGGCAGAAAAAGCAATGGAACTGATCGGAGGAAATATCAGACGGTTTGTTGCAAACCGCAAAGATGAAGAAGCTGCATGTGCGATGATGTCTGGAAGTATGTTTGCCGGAATTGCATTTGCATGGGCAAGACTTGGTAATGTACATGCAATGTCACATCCGGTCAGCGCATTCTTTGGTGTACAGCACGGAGTTGCCAACTCTATCTTATTGCCGGTTATTGTAGAATATAACGCACTGGCCGATCATGGAAGATATGAAAAGATCTATAATTATATCAGTGAAGATAAAGAGCCTGTAAAAGATTTCAAACCGGAAATGCTGGTTGAAGAGATCAAGAAACTGAATGCATCGCTTGGAATTCCAAAGACATTGTCTGAAGTAGGTGTTACAGAAGATAAGATCCCACAGATGGCAGCGGACGCAATGAAGAGTGGTAATATTGCAGCAAACCCTAGACAGACCACATTAAAAGACGTCGAGATGTTGTATCATAAAGCATTGTAAGAAACAGGATAGTTTTCATATGCACAGAATGTGGCTGCCAGATACTGGTGCCGCTGTGTGATAAGAATTAGCAAGAGGCCGTGAAGCCCCTGAAAGCGACAGGCTGATGTGTCAGATTCACCCATTCCGGGATGTAAAGAGTGACACATCAGTCTGCTAACGGGGTTCGCGGCCTCTTAATGATTCTAAGTTGCAATATCGGAGAAAAAGGGTTAAAATATAGATTGTATGACTATAGACAAATAATATTGGAGGTACAATATGAAAGTAGCAATCATTACAGCAAATACAGATATATACAAAGGCGTAAAAGAAAATGAAAGCGGAGAAGCAGCAAAGCTTGTTGTAGAAGAAGCAGGGCTTGAGGTTGTATTTTTAAGAGCACTTCCACTGGACAGGGAAGTGTTGTCAACCGTTATGAAACGTATGGTAGATGAAAAGGCAGCTGATCTGATTCTTACAACAGGAGGCGCCGGATGTAATCCTGGCGACTGTACACCGGAAGCAACGATGGATATCGTAGACAGACCGGTTCCTGGAATTCCGGAAGCAATGCGTGCGCATACAATGAAGCTGACAAGACGCAGCATGTTAAACAGAAGCACGGCAGGAATCAGTGGGGATGTGCTGATTGTAAATCTTCCTGGAAAAGCACAGGCAGTAAAAGAAAGCCTTAGATTCTTATTGCCAGAGATTGTTCATGCAGTGAATATCATCAAAGGGGAAGCTTAAGAATGAAGGTAACATACCTGGAACACAGTGGATTCGCAGTGGAATATAAGAATTATGTTCTGATATTTGACTGGTATAAAGGCAAGGTGCCGGAATTTGATGTGACAAAGAAGGTGTATGTTTTTTCCAGCCATGCGCATTATGACCATTTTAATCAGAACATTTTTACATGGAAAGAGGACTATCCGGATATCCACTACATTTTGTCGGCGGACATTGTGACGGATACAGAAGGTGCCAAGGTCACATACGTTGTGGCAAATCAGGAATATCAGGTTGATGATCTGAAGGTTCAGACGTTGCATTCTACGGATGAAGGAGTTGCATTTGTAGTCTATGCAGAGGATAAGGTGATTTATCATGCAGGGGATCTGAACTGGTGGCACTGGGAAGAAGAGACGGAAGCATATAATAACAGCATGCGCGTGGATTATCAGAAAGAGATTGATAAGTTAAAAGATATTTCTATCGATGTAGCTTTTGTTCCGCTTGACCCAAGGCAGGAAGAGCAGTATTACTGGGGAATGGATTATTTCATGAAGCATACGGATACGGGTTGCGTATTTCCGATGCATATGTGGGAACAGTATGAAGAGTATGACCGTCTGATGGAAAATCCGGAAGCAGATTCTTATAAAGAACGTGTTATGAAGATCACCGGACCGGGACAGACATTTGAACTGGAGGATTAATATATGCAGGTAACGATCTATACAGATGGGGCGGCAAGAGGCAATCCGGATGGACCGGGAGGATATGGTGCCGTTTTAGAATATATAGATACCAAAGGAGTTTTACACACAAAAGAGCTCTCTCAGGGATACAAACGGACAACCAATAACCGTATGGAATTAATGGCAGTGATCGCCGGACTGGAAGCTTTGAACCGTCCATGTCAGGTGGATCTGTATTCAGATTCCAAGTATGTGGTGGATGCGTTCAATCAGCACTGGATTGACGGCTGGTTGAAAAAAGGCTGGAAGCGGGGAAAGAACGAACCAGTTAAGAATGTGGATCTCTGGAAACGTCTGCTTCAGGCAAAAGAAAAGCATCAGGTAACGTTCCACTGGGTGAAGGGGCATGACGGACATCTTCAGAATGAAAGATGTGATACGCTCGCTACAACAGCTGCAGACGGGAATAATCTGATCACAGATCCGGGTGTTGCCTAGAGTGTGCTCTGGAAAAGTGGTTTGGCGGAATGAGCCGAGCAATTTTAGAAGACAATTTCATAAAAAAGTAATTGTTATTTTGAAGAAAAGATGCTATACTAATATAGTTTTTTGAAAAGTGCAAGTAAGACAGGTAATCGCAGCTGCAAGTGCCGAAAGGCCGCAGATGAGGAAAGTCCGGGCTTCACAGGGCAGGATGCCGGATAACGTCCGGTGGAGGTGACTCCAAGGATAGTGCAACAGAAATGTACCGCCAGGATCTTATCCTGGTAAGGTTGGAAGGGCAGTGTAAGAGACTACCGCCCGGCTGGTAACAGCCGGGGCATATGTAAACCCCATCCGAAGCAAGACCGGATAAAGACAATGTGGCGGCCCGTCACGTCTTAGGTTGGTTGCTTGATCCCATTGGCAACGATGGGGCTAGATAGATGATTACCCAACGACATAACCCGGCTTATCGTCTTGCTTGTATTTTTTGACTTTAAAACATCTGTTATGGCAGACTTTGTGGATGCAAGCGAGATTATAATTTAATACGACATATAAGAAAATGAGCCGTAAGAATCAATGTGTAAATGATGTATTTACTCATTCGTATCTTATGGCTCATTTTTTATGCTAAAGCATACAAGAGAAGTTGCCAGTGGCAGTGAGAGTGAACGGTATTATTTGCGTCTTCTTCTGCCATCGTATTTTTCTTCACAATACATACAACGGTATACTTCATTTTCAGGATCTGTAAGTACAAATACATGATCCAGTTCCTGCTCGATGGAAGTGATACAACGTGGGTTTTTACAACGGATCACGTTTGTGATCTTACGAGGCAGGTGAAGAGTTTTCTTATCTACGATCTCTGAATTTTTGATAATATTTACGGTAATATTATGATCGATAAAACCAAGAATATCGAGATCCATAAAATCAATCGGACACTCAATTTTCATGATGTCCTTTTTTCCCATCTTATTGCTTTTGGCATTTTTGATAATAGCAACGCAATAATCCAGTTTGTCCAGATGCAGGTGTTTGTAGATATCCATGCTTCGTCCGGCCTGGATGTGGTCCAGTACGAATCCTTCTTCGATACGTCCGACTGTCAGTGTATTTTTAACCATTGATTTGTTCCTCCTAAACTTCAATTTCCAAAAGTGTCAGTATGAGTGCCATACGGATATATACACCGTATTGTACCTGTTTGAAGTAAGCAGCTCTTGGATCAGAGTCTACTTCAGTTGAAATCTCATTGACTCTTGGAAGCGGATGAAGTATATACATATCGTCTTTTGCAAGTTCCATTTTCTTTTTGTCCAGGATGTAGAAATCTTTCATACGTACATAATCTTCTTCGTTGAAAAAACGTTCTTTTTGTACACGTGTCATGTAAAGAATATCAAGATCCGGAAGAGCATCTTCCATTCTGACAACCTCTTCGTAAGGAATATGTTTGCGGTCTAAGACATCATTTTTGATATAGCTTGGTAATGTGAGCTCTTCTGGAGAAATCAGTACAAAACGGATACCAGGATAACGTACCAGTGCATGAATCAGGGAGTGCACGGTACGGCCAAATTTTAAATCTCCACATAGACCAATTGTCATATTGTCCAGACGTCCTTTTAATGAACGTATTGTAAGAAGGTCTGTCAATGTCTGTGTTGGATGTTGATGACCACCGTCGCCTGCATTGATGACCGGTATAGAAGAGTGCTGGCTGGCTACCATGGCTGCACCTTCTTTTGGGTGACGCATCGCACAGATGTCTGCGAAGCAGGAAACGGTACGGATTGTATCAGCCACGCTTTCTCCTTTTGAAGCAGAGCTTGAATTTGCAGAAGAAAAACCAAGAACGTTACCGCCAAGATTCATCATGGCTGCTTCATGGCTTAAACGGGTACGTGTGCTTGGTTCATAAAAAAGAGTGGCGAGTTTCTTGCCGTCGCATGCGTGTGCGTATTTCTTAGGATCTGCTTCGATATCCTTGGCAAGATCCATTAATTTGTCCAGTTCTTCCACGGAAAAATCCAGTGGACTTAATAAGTGTCTCATGTGAAACCTCCTGTTTTTTATAAATATGTTAATAAATCATTGACTGATTTTCTCTTTGGTGCGGCGGGATCGATATCCGGATATCCAATCGCAATAAGTGCCCCCAGCTCCTGATTCTCCGGAATGTTTAAAAGTTCAGTAATTCCGTCCTCATCCCAGATGCCCATAATAACAGTGCCAAGACCGGCTTCATGTGCTGCAAGGCAGAAGGTCTGGCTTGCAACGCCTACATCAAACATCTGCCAGCGGTCTTCTTTCTTGGTAGAAAAAGAACCATCACGTTCATATCCACAGCGGCCTTTTACAAATGTAACTGCAATCAGCATCGGCGCCTGCTTGATGATATTAGCATTGAAATCAGGGGTGTAATCGGTGACAATTTTATCTAGAATAGATGAATCTTCAATTGCGGTATAACGTGTGATCTGACTGTTTTTCCAGGAAGGAGAATAAGATGCAGTCTCGATCAAAGATTCTAAAAGTACGTGATCTACAGGATCAGGTTTGAATTTACGAATGCTTCGTCTTGTCTTGATACATTCTGTTGCGTTCATAGTATTACCTCCGTTTTGCAATCTTTCATACATCATATAATATTTACAGATGATTTTCAATGTTTTAGAAGAATTTTTTTGTTACTGTTTGCACAACGTGTGAATAGTAACATTTTTTTCGAATCAAGGAGGGTAGATTTTATAGGTGAACTGTATTATAATTTAACAGAGTACGCAGATTTACTTGCATAAATATACAAAAAAAGGAGATAGATAGATGGCGTCTTTGGAAGAACTTAGAGCGCAGTTAAGTGACGTAGATGACCAGATTACCAGTCTTTATGAAGAACGGATGAAAATTTGTGAAGATCTTGGAATCTGCAAGATTGAAAATGGATATAAAACATTTGACCGTCAGCGTGAGAAGAATAAGATAACAGAAGTGATGGGAAAAGTCTCATCTGATTTTAATAAAAAGGGAATTGGGGAAGTGTATGAACTGCTTCAGGCAATCAGCAGGAAATTACAGTATAAACAGCTGGTAGAAGCAGGGGCGCTTGGAAGACTTCCATTTATCGGAATCGACAGTCTGGACAAAGATACTGCACGTGTCGTATTCCAGGGAACAGAAGGTGCATACAGCCAGGCCGCAATGGAGCATTATTTTGGAAAAGAATGTAATAGTTATCATGTGCATACATTCCGCGAAGCAATGGAAGCGATTGAAGAGGGTGCAGCTGATTATGCAGTACTTCCAATCGAAAATTCAACTGCAGGTGCAGTTAATGAGATCTATGACCTGCTCGTAGAATTTGAAAATTATATCGTAGGTGAGACGATCATCCCGATTAAAAACACACTGTCCGGACTTCCGGGGACAGATATTTCAAAAATCAAAAGAGTATATTCAAAGGCAGAGGCGCTGATGCAGGCATCACATTTTCTGGATGAACATGGTGACTGGCAGCAGATCAGTGTGGCAAATACTGCCCTGGCAGCAAAGAAGATTCTGGATGACCAGGATGAACATCAGGCGGCAGTCTGCAGTGCATATGCGGCATCTGTTTATGGATTGTCTGTACTGGCAGATGATATCAATGATGAGAAGAATAACAGTACCCGGTTTATTGTGATTACGAATCAGAAGGTGTTCTTAAAAGATGCGGGAAAGATCAGCATCTGCCTGGAGCTGCCGCATGAGAGCAGCTCTTTGTATCATCTGCTTTCGCATTTTGCATACAATGATCTGAACTTATCAAAGATTGAATCAAGACCGGTGGAGGGCAAAAGCTGGGAATACCGTTTCTTTATAGACTTTGAAGGCAATCTGGCAGATCCGGCTGTGAAAAATGCGATCCGTGGACTGCGTGAAGAAAGTAAGAGCCTTAGAATTCTTGGAAATTATTAGAAGATCAGTTACCGGCGGGCATAAAATTGGAGGAATGACAAATGAGAACAAATGAACTGATGTTATATAAGCATATGGAGGATGGACAGATCCTTCAGGATATGACATTTTTAATTGAAAATTACCAGAATGATTATTATAACATGGAAGACATGAAGGGATTGTTATATGATGCGGTCAATGAGATCCTTGAGATGGCAGTAAGTCATGGATTCGAAGGAAACCTGTGGCACAATTACCTGACATATCTTATGGCAAGTCATGAGAATGCATACAGTACATCATGTGAAATTGTAGGATTGGTAGAAGGAAGTATCAATCAGGTAGCATTACATGATTTTGAGATTTTTAAAGAGCTGTTTGATTATGATTTTTCAGACATGGAAAAGGTGATGGGAGTGGACTGCCTTTCTATGCTGCATGATTATGTGGGAACCAATGGCCACGGAAGTGTATTTAATAAAAGAATTCGTGATCGTATCTGCGACCTGAGTAAAGGACTTGCAAAAGCGGAAGATGCAGAGGCATTTAAGGATACGATGACACAATTCTATAAAGAATTTGGCGTAGGAAAACTCGGACTTCATAAAGCATTCCGTATTGCACACACAGAAGAAGGAGCACTGATCGAGCCGATTACAAAAATTGCACATGTACATCTGGATGATCTGGTGGGATATGAGATTGCAAAGAAAAAGCTGATTGATAATACCAAAGCATTTGTAGAAGGAAAGAAGGCGAATAACTGTCTGTTATTTGGAGATGCAGGAACCGGAAAATCTTCTTCTATCAAAGCAATCCTGAACCAGTATTATGATCAGGGACTTCGAATGATCGAGGTATATAAGCATCAGTTCCAGGATTTAAATGATGTAATTGCACAGATTAAAAACCGTAATTACAAATTTATCATCTATATGGATGACCTTTCTTTTGAAGAATTTGAAATAGAATACAAATACCTGAAAGCTGTGATCGAAGGAGGTCTTGAAAAGAAACCGGATAATGTCCTGATCTATGCAACTTCGAACAGAAGACATCTGATCCGCGAGACATTCAAGGATAAGGAAGACAGAGATGAGGAACTGCATACCAATGATACCGTGCAGGAGAAGCTTTCGCTGGTGGCAAGATTTGGTGTTACGATCTATTTCGGAAAGCCGGATAAGAAGCAGTTCCAGCAGATTGTAAGAGAACTGGCGAACAAAAATAATATTGATATGCCGGATGACGAATTGTTCCTGGAGGCCAATAAGTGGGAATTAAGCCACGGTGGATTATCTGGAAGAACCGCCCAGCAGTTTATTGATTATCTGGCAGGAACCAGATAAAATTTGAAAAAAAGATCTGACAACTGGAAATGTAACAAAGACGATGCTGCTGTTTGCAGGACCTATGATATTAGGAAACCTGCTGCAGCAGTGTTATAATATAGTGGATATGCTGATCGTAGGAAGGGCACTTGGTGCGGGGGTTCTGGCAGCAGTTGGTTCTGCTTACAGTCTGATGACATATACTATGGTATATAAAAAATGTGCGGGAATTAATCCTGCACATTTTTTATATTGGAGATATCTGAGTCGATGACCAGAGAATAGTTCGTATAGTAAACAACGAATCCGGGTTTTGCACCATTCGGTTTTTTGACATGTTTTTTCTGGATATAATCGATCTCTACTTTGTCGCTTCCGCGGTTTTTTGAATAATAAGCAGCCAGACGTCCGGCCTCTTCAAAGGTGCGGTCCGGAAGTTCATCACCGCCGCTTTTTACAATGACATGAGAGCCTGGTGCACCTTTTGCGTGGAACCACCAGTCATTGCCATTTGCAAAAGAGAAAGTCAGCTCTTCGTTCTGAAGATTATTCTTTCCGACATACATATCGTAGCCGTCGCTTGAAATATAGTGCATTGGTTTACTGGTCAGTTTTACTTTTTTCTTGGTATGCTTTCTGCGGACATATCCACTTTGCATTAATTCTTCTTTGATCTGGGCAAGATCGGCCTCGCTGAGTGCGATGTCCAGTGCATTACTGATGGATTCCAGATACTGTATGTCATCTGCGGTTTCCTGTATCAGCTCGGTCAGTGCTTCAAAAGTACGTTTTTGTTTGTTATATTTTGCAAAATAGCGCTGGGCGTTTTCGCCCGGGGTCTGTGTAGGGTCAAGGGGGATCGTAATCTCTTCATTGGTATAGTAATTCAGGGCTGTCAGTTCTTTGGAACCAGGGGCCAGATTGTAACCATAGGTATTGATCAGTTCTCCGTAGACTTTGTATTTATCGCGTTTTTCAGTGCCTTTTAATTGTTTAGACTGCAGGTCGTATTTTTTACGGTTGCGTTCAAGCGCTGTCTGTACGACATGTCTTAGATCCGCACTTTTCTGATGGATGCGAGTCAGGGTGTTTTTTGTGGAATAATACGTATAGAGAACTTCCGACATGGAAGTAAATTCTTTTTTTGTATATTCGTTAAAATGTGTAACCGGAAGTGCACTGAATTCTTTCGGAGCATTTCCATTATAATAGATAGCAGGCTGGAAAGTCCCCTGTCTGATATCTTCCATATAATAAGTAAACTGACGGTAGAGATGTGTCAGCACATCTTCTGAAAGATCGTGTGCAGTCATGGAAGAATCCACGCCTGCCAGGTAACAGATTTCTTCTGCTATCACAGGACTGATACCGGTCATGCTGGAATAGACAGCTTTGGATACCGGCATTGGTTTTTCCAGAATTGCCTGAACAAATGCTTCCTGTGTAACGGTGAGAGGATTCTTTTTTGACATGGTGTCCGGAATGAAATAATCCCGTCCTGGTAATACTTCGCGGACAGAACTCATCTGAGCGGAGACATGCTTGATACTGTCAATAATGCGTCCGTTTGAATCACAGAATATAATGTTGCTGTGTTTTCCCATGATTTCGATGATCAGTTTCTTTTTACATAAGTCACCCATTTCATCCAGATGTTCAATGTCCAGATGGATGATCCGCTCCAGAGACGGCTGGGAGACAGCTGTAATACGTCCGCCGCCAATGTGTTTGCGCAGAAGCATGCAAAAACCGGGAGCTGTCATAGGGCTTGGCTTATTTTCATTTGTCAGATAGATGAGAGGAAGGGAAGCGCTGGCTGAAATATAAAGACGCTTCAGTCCTTCATTTCCTTTTATTGTTAAAAGCAGTTCGTCGTTTTCAGGCTGGGCGATCTTGGAAATGCGTCCACCGACCAGTGCCTTATTTAATTCCTGAACGACCGCTGCAACGGTGATTCCGTCAAATGCCATAATACATATTCCTTTCGTTGCGAATTTTCATATTTGTCTAGTATAGCACAGTTGACGAACTTTGCCAAATGTCTTATAATAAGGTTTGGTTTTTTAGCGTTATATTTCGGATGGATAATGAAATATAACTTTTTAAAATAGCGAATAAGAAGAGGTTCATATCATGATTAAGAGTATGACAGGATTTGGGCGTTGTGAATCTGCAGATGAGAGACGGAAATTCACCGTAGAGATGAAAGGTGTGAATCACCGTTATCTGGATGCAAATATCCGTATGCCGAAAAAATTGAATTTTTTTGAAAGTGCGATTCGAAGCCTTTTAAAAGAAAGTGTCCACCGTGGGAAAGTGGATATTTTTATTACATATGAAGATTTTTCGGAGAGTCAGGTTTCTTTAAAGTATAACGAAACACTGGCAGCAGAATATCTGGAAAAATTCAAACAGATGGAAGAAAAATTTTCCCTGGAAAATGATATCCGTGTATCTACATTGTCACGTTATCCAGAGGTCCTTACAATGGAAGAAAAGATGGATGACGAAGAGGAATTGTGGAAAGGACTTAAGAAAGCCCTGGACGGAGCGATTGCCCAGTTTGTACAGACCAGAACGGTTGAAGGTGAAAATCTGAAACAGGATCTGATCGGTAAACTGGATGGCATGCTTGTTCTGGTAGGACAGATAGAAGAGCGTGCACCGCAGATCATTGCTGAATACCGGGAAAAGCTGGAAGGAAAGGTAAAAGAACTTCTGGAAGATACGAAGATCGATGAGGGACGTATCGCAGCTGAGATTGTTATCTTTGCAGATAAAATCTGTACAGATGAGGAAGTTGTAAGATTAAGAAGTCATGTGGAGCATATGAAGGCAACACTTCAGTCGGATGACAGTGGAATCGGAAGAAAGCTTGATTTTATTGCACAGGAAATGAATCGTGAAGCCAATACAATCCTGTCAAAGGCCAATGATCTGGAAACGTCTAATATCGGTATCGAGTTAAAGACGGAGATTGAAAAGGTCAGAGAACAGATTCAGAATATTGAATAGTAAATGAAAAAGATAAAAAGAGGATAATAAGATGAAGGAAAAGGGAATTCTAATCGTTGTATCAGGTTTTTCGGGATCTGGTAAAGGAACCATTATGAAAGAACTGTTAAAACAGTATGATAATTATGCATTATCCATCTCTGCGACTACCAGAAATCCAAGACCGGGAGAAGAAGATGGACGGGAATATTTTTTCAAAACTGTAGAAGATTTTGAAAAAATGATTGCGAAAGAAGAACTGATAGAGTATGCTAAGTACGTGGAGAATTACTATGGAACGCCACGGGCATATGTGGAAGAACAGCTGGAAGCAGGTAAGGATGTTATTCTTGAGATTGAAATACAGGGTGCTTTGAAGGTGAAAGAAAAGTTCCCGGATACACTGCTTTTATTTGTGACACCGCCAAGCGCAGAGGAATTAAAAAAACGTCTGATAGGCCGGGGAACCGAGACAATGGACGTGATAGAATTCCGTATGAATCGTGCGAAAGAAGAAGCTCTGGTAATGGATCAGTATGATTATCTGATCATTAATGATGATCTTCAGGAATGTGTAGAGGAGATGCATCAGATCATCCAGGGAGAGCACAGAAGAAGTTTCCGTAATACAGCGTTTATCGAGCATATGAAAGAAGAATTGAAAGGAGAATAAGTGTATGTTACATCCATCTTACACAGACTTAATGAAGGTAGTTAATAAAGATGTAGAAGAGGGCGAAACAAAAGTAGTTAACAGCCGTTATTCTATCGTTATGGCTACAGCAAAAAGAGCAAGAGAGATCATCGACGGATCTATGCCGCTTGTTGATGCGAAAATGGGAGAGAAACCATTATCTATCGCAATTGATGAGATGAATCAGGGAAAGATGACAATCATCGCTGAGGAAGAGGACGAAAAAGAAGATTAAGATTTTTCGTTAGAATAAAATGCAGGGCAGATGCCGCGAGGTATCTGCCTTTCTTTCCATAATAAATGAAGAAAATATGAGAAAAGAGGAGAAGTGAATGAATGTATTTTTTGTATCACTTGGCTGTGATAAGAACCTTGTAGATTCGGAGGTCATGCTTGGACTTCTGGACGAAAAAGGTTATCAGATTATAGATGATGAGACACAGGCTGATGTAATGGTTATTAATACCTGTTGTTTTATCCATGATGCAAAAGAAGAAAGTATCCAGACAATCCTGGATATGGCAAGATACAAAGAAGAAGGAAGATTAAAAGCATTGATCGTAACCGGCTGTCTTGCGCAGAGATACAAGCAGGAGATCATTGATGAGATTCCGGAAGTAGATGTTGTGCTTGGAACGACTTCCTATGATAAGATCGTAGATGCGGTGGAAGAAGCACTTGCAGGAAAGGACGGTGTGGAACTTGCCGATATCGATGCACTTCCACTTCCTGATACGAAGAGACTTGTGACAACCGGCGGGCACTATGCATATCTGAAGATTGCAGAAGGCTGTGATAAGCACTGTACATATTGTATTATTCCAAAAGTTCGTGGTAATTACCGTAGTGTGCCGATGGAGCGTCTGTTAAAAGAAGCACAGGAACTGGCAGATCAGGGCGTCAAAGAACTGATCCTGGTTGCACAGGAGACAACCGTATATGGGCAGGATCTCTATGGAGAAAAATCCCTGCACAAATTATTACGGGAGTTATGTAAGATCAAAGGTATCCGCTGGATCCGTGTGCTTTACTGTTATCCGGAGGAAATTGATGACAATCTAATCCAGGTTATGAAAGAAGAACCGAAGATCTGTCATTATCTGGATCTTCCAATCCAGCATGCAAGTGATGCAATCTTAAAGAGAATGGGAAGAAGAACTTCAAAGCAGCAGCTGATAGAGACCATCGAAAAATTAAGAAAAGAGATTCCGGATATTGCACTTAGAACAACACTGATCACCGGATTCCCTGGAGAAACACAGGAACAACATGAAGAAGTCATGGAATTCGTAGATGAGATGGAATTTGACAGACTTGGTGTATTTACCTATTCACCGGAAGAAGATACTCCGGCAGCAACGATGCCAGATCAGATTGAAGAAGAAGTGAAAGAAGACCGTCAGGCAGACATTATGGAACTTCAGCAGGAAATTGTATTTGATCAGGCAGAAGCAATGATCGGAAAAGAAGTCCTGGTAATGATCGAAGGAAAAGTTGCAGACGAGAATGCATACGTGGGAAGAACCTACAGGGATGCACCGAACGTAGATGGATTGATCTTTGTGAATACAGATGAAGAACTGATGACCGGAGATTTTGCAAAAGTAAAAGTAACCGGAGCAGCAGAATATGATTTGATAGGAGAGTTGTTATAATGAATTTACCAAATAAGTTAACTGTTTTAAGAGTAATTATGGTTCCGTTTTTTGTATTTTTCATGCTGACAGGTGTTGGCGGAGCTGCTAATAAATGGATCGCGCTGATTATTTTCTGTGTAGCAAGTCTTACTGATATGTTAGATGGAAAAATTGCAAGAGCAAGAAATCTGGTAACAAACTTTGGAAAGTTTATGGATCCGCTTGCAGATAAGCTGCTTGTTTGTTCCGCTATGATCTGTATGATCCCTCTTGGAAAACTGCAGGCATGGTTTGTAATTGTAATCATTGCAAGAGAATTTATCATCAGTGGCTTCCGTCTGGTGGCAGCAGATAATGATATTGTTATCGCAGCAAGCTACTGGGGAAAATTTAAAACCGTATCCCAGATGTTCATGCTGATTCTTCTGATTGCAGATCTTGGTGGCGCATTTAATGTGATCGCACAGGTTTTGATCTGGGTATCACTGGTTCTGACGATTGTATCACTGATTGATTATATTGCGAAGAATGTACAGGTACTGACACAGGGAGGCATGTAAGATGACGGTAGAGTTTGTCTGTGTGGGAACAGAGATCCTCTTGGGAAATATTGTAAATACCAATGCAGCGTACCTGGCAAAAAAATGTGCGCTGCTTGGACTTTCCTGCTATCACCAGAGTGTGGTAGGGGATAATGAAGAACGTCTGGAAGAGACGCTTAGAACAGCTCTTTCAAGATCAGATATTGTAATCTTAAGTGGAGGCCTTGGGCCAACAAAGGATGATCTGACAAAAGAAGTTGCAGCAAAAGTTTTTGAAAAAGAGCTTCATGAAGATGCACATACAAGACAGCGGATTGAAGAATATTTCAAAAATAGAAAAAGCCGTACCGTTACAGAGAATAACTGGAAACAGGCAATGGTTCCGGAAGGTGCAATTGTTGTAGATAATGATAATGGAACAGCACCGGGAATCATATTAGAAGCAGATGGAAAGACGGCCATTTTGCTTCCGGGACCACCAAATGAGATACAGCCGATGTTTGAAAAAGACATTGAGCCATATCTGAATAAGAGACAGCCGGAAGGAATCTATTCGCACATGGTAAAAATCTGCGGAATTGGTGAGAGCAGGGCAGAGACTATGGTGGCGGATCTTATGGATGAACAGTCAAATCCAACACTTGCGCCATATGCGAAGACAGGGGAAGTACATTTCCGTGTTACTGCGAAAGCAAAAGATGAGGAAACGGCAGAGAAATTGATGCAGCCAATGATCCAGGAGTTGTATAAGAGGTTTGGTGACCAGATTTATACAACGGAAGAAGCAGTTACACTTGAAGAAGCAGTGGTGACTCTTCTGAAAGAAAAACATATGACAGTGACAACGGCTGAATCCTGCACAGGAGGCTTGACGGCAGGCAGGCTTCTGAACGTGTCGGGTGCGTCAGATGTGTATAAAGAAGGCTACGTGACGTATGCAAATGAAGCAAAAGAAAAACTATTAGGTGTCAGCCATAAGACACTGGAAACATATGGTGCGGTGAGTCCGCAGACAGCACATGAGATGGCAGAAGGTGCGGCAAAAGCGGCAGGCTCAGATGCCGCTGTAGGAATCACCGGTATTGCCGGACCGGGAGGCGGAACACCAGAAAAACCGGTGGGACTTGTATATATCGGATGTTCAGTAAATGGAAATGTCAGAGTAGAAGAATTCCATTTTCAGGGAAACAGAAGCAAGAACAGAGATGCAGCTGTTGTAAATGCGCTTACGATTCTAAGAGAAGAACTTTTAAAAGTGTAAAAATGTGAAAAAAGATGCACAGAAAAAACAGGAAAATAGAAGAAATAGAAGTCAAAAAAGCAATTGACGAATGTCGAAATATATGAGAAAATATAAACAAGTATGGATGTTAAAGAGATAACAAACCCTACGATAAGCAAACTTACATAGTTGAAAGGAGTTTTAAAATGATTTATTCACAGGAAGTAGAAATGATGTGTCCGGTAGCTCAGGGTGCAAACCACGGACCAGCTCCGATTCCGGAAGAAGCAAAATGGGTTCAGGCTAAGGAAATTAAAGATATCTCTGGTTTTACACATGGTGTAGGCTGGTGTGCTCCTCAGCAGGGTGCCTGTAAATTAACACTGAATGTTAAAGATGGTATCATCCAGGAGGCTCTTGTTGAGACAATCGGATGTTCAGGAATGACACATTCAGCAGCTATGGCTTCTGAAATTCTTCCAGGAAAAACTATATTAGAAGCATTAAACACAGACCTTGTTTGTGACGCTATCAATACAGCAATGCGCGAGTTATTCCTGCAGATCGTATACGGAAGAACTCAGAGTGCATTCTCTGAAGATGGACTTGCTATTGGAGCTGGACTTGAAGACCTCGGAAAAGGACTTCGTTCACAGGTTGGTACAATGTACGGAACATTAGCTAAGGGTCCTCGTTACCTTGAAATGGCAGAAGGATATGTAACAGGTATCGCTCTTGATGAGAATGATGAGATCATCGGATATCAGTTCGTAAGCCTTGGAAAATTCACAGACTTCGTAAAAGCTGGAGATACTCCAAACGAAGCTTGGGAGAAAGCTAAAGGACAGTACGGACGTGTTGCAGATGCAGTTAAGATCATCGACCCACGTAAGGAGTAATCTCAATATTTTAAGGTAATTTAATCAGGAGGATAAATTAATGGCTTTATTTGAATCATATGAAAGAAGAATTGATAAAATCAATGAAGTATTGGCTGGTTATGGTATTTCTTCTATCGAAGAAGCACAGCAGATCACAAAGGATGCCGGACTTGATGTATACAATCAGATCAAAGGTATTCAGCCAATCTGTTTTGAAAATGCATGCTGGGCATACATCGTAGGTGCAGCAATTGCAATCAAAAAAGGATGTAAGACAGCAGCAGAAGCTGCAGCAGCAATCGGAGAAGGACTTCAGGCTTTCTGTATTCCTGGATCAGTTGCTGATCAGAGAAAAGTAGGTCTTGGACATGGTAACTTAGGAAAGATGCTTCTGGAAGAAGATACAGAATGTTTCGCATTCCTGGCTGGTCACGAGTCATTCGCAGCTGCTGAGGGTGCTATCGGTATCGCAGAGAAAGCTAACAAGGTTCGTAAGAAACCTCTTCGTGTTATCCTGAACGGTCTTGGAAAAGATGCTGCAAAGATTATCTCAAGAATTAACGGATTCACATATGTTCAGACAGAATATGATTATTACACAGGAGAACTGAAAGAAGTAGAGAGAATCTCTTACTCTGACGGACTCCGTTCAAAAGTTAACTGCTACGGTGCTAACGATGTACGTGAAGGTGTTGCAATCATGCACAAAGAAGGCGTAGATGTATCTATCACAGGTAACTCTACAAACCCAACACGTTTCCAGCATCCAGTTGCAGGTACATACAAAAAAGAGTGTATTGAGCAGGGCAAGAAGTACTTCTCAGTAGCATCAGGTGGTGGTACAGGACGTACACTTCACCCAGATAACATGGCTGCAGGTCCAGCTTCATATGGTATGACAGATACACTTGGACGTATGCATTCAGATGCACAGTTCGCTGGATCTTCATCAGTACCAGCTCACGTAGAGATGATGGGACTGATCGGAGCAGGAAACAACCCGATGGTTGGTATGACTGTTGCAGTTGCTGTATCTGTAGAAGAAGCAGCTAAGGCTGGTAAATTCTAAGGAATGGTTTGAATATAAGGGTTTTTAATGTGACTGAAAGTAGAAAAAAGTATGGAAAATGGATTCATTTGACAACTATTTGACTACTGCTTGACAACATACATTTGATAACTTTTAAATGAAAAAAGAGGATAAATATCGAATCTCATTTAGTTGAGTGACAGATATTCATCCTCTTTTTTTATTGCATTTTTCCAAATCTTCTCTTAAGCATTCAATATCACGTACCGTGTATGTAGATTGTGTGTATTCATCGCCATCAAAATGAGTAGCGAGAGCAGCTGGAAGAAAAGGTGAAGAAACATAACAACCTGATGGAACGTATGATAGTAGTAGAATAGTCTGTGAAATCAGCTCATCACAGACTGGACGAATTGATTGAAGAAAGAGAGGAAGATCGAGAATGAAAGATTGGAAGAACTGGGCAAAATGTGCAGGAATCAGAGCAATTAAGACTGTAGCGCAGACTGCAGTGGCAACCATTGGCACAGCAACAGCACTCGGACAGGTGGATACAAAGCTGGTGGTGTCAGCCTCTGTATTAGCTGGAATCTTGTCACTGTTAACCAGTATTGCCGGATTACCGGAATGTAACATAGAGGAATGATATAGATATGTGCGACATCGCACAGAAAGGAGCAAAATATGGCACATTTATTTTTAATTGCTGGACATGGAGCAGGAGATTCTGGAGCTGTAGGATACGGGTTTTCGGAGGCAGAAAGAGTTCGTGCACTGGCAAGCAGAATTGCGGCATACGGTGGTGAAAACGTAACCGTAGGAGATACCAGCCGAAATTGGTATGCAGATAAGGGAATTAGTTCTCTTAATATCCCGAAAGACTGGCAGATTATGGAATTACACATGGACAGTGGAGTATTATCCGCAAAGGGTGGACACGTGATTATCAAACAGGGATACAACCCAGATCAGTACGATACAGCACTTGCTGATTTTATTGGTTCATTCTTCCCGGGACGTGCAAACAAGATCGTAGGACGCGCAAATCTTGCCAACGTAAACAGATCGGCAGCAAAAGGATATAACTACAGGCTGTTAGAAAATGGATTTATTTCAAATCATGATGATCTTACAAAATTCAACAACCATATCGATGAACTGGCAAGAGGAATCTTGAGTTCATTTGGAATCGGCGCACTTGCACCGGTGCAAGCATCTACGCCGGCGAAGAAGTCGGAGCCAATCGATGGTTATATTACTACTGGCGGAGCATTCCAGGACAAAAAAGACATCTTCGGCACAGTATCCTATCAGGTACACGTAAGAGATATCGGTTGGTGTAATTGGCAGTGCGACGGCAAGATGGCTGGGTCAACAGGACAGAATCGTCGAATAGAAGCATTTCGCATGATTCCGGTCGGTGAAACGGATGTAACAGTACACATCAAGGACATCGGAAATAAAGAATACAAAAACATCACAAAAGATACGATCCTCGGAACAACAGGACAGGATAAACGTATCGAATCTATTAAGATTACAGGAAAAGACACATGCTACCTGTACCGTGTGCAGCAGAGAAATGTCGGTTGGAGTGATTGGATGAGCAACGGTGAATGGGCTGGAGCACAGGGAAAGAGCTTACAGATTGAAGCGATTGAAATCAAGAAAGCCATGTTTGTCGTAAATCCACATATACAGGACAAAGGATGGACGGGGGATCGTGCAGCTGAAACTGTAATCGGCATTACTGGTCACAATTTGCGCCTGGAAGCATTTAAGATTAATCCTTCCGGAAAGACGATTAAGGCGAAAGCTCATATTCAGAACAAAGGATGGGTTGACTATGGAGCAATTGATAAGGATACGATTATTGGTACGGTGGGTGAGGGTAAACGCTTAGAGTGTCTATCGTTCGAAGGAGATTTTGACTATAGGGTTCATATTCAGAACACGGGTTGGAGCAATTGGACAAAAGCGGACGGAGTGGCTGCTATGGGAACCGTTGGTCAGGCATTGCGTATCGAAGCCATCCAGTTTAGATAAGTATGCTGAACGTGTTTCCTCTATAATTAATAGAAACGCAAAACGTGTGAAATAAAACATTGGAAAATATCATTTTTTTAGAAAATAATAAGAGGATAAATATTTAATCTCGTTTGCTGAGATATCGGATATTTATCCTCTTTTCTAATGCTTTTGGTATTATTTGTTCAAATTTTTATTCGCTGTAGAAAGCATCAATTTCAATCGGTTTAACTGATTAACTTCACTTGCACCCGGATCGAAATCGATTGCAACGATATTAGATTCCGGATAGCGTCTGCGAAGTTCTTTGATAACTCCCTTACCCACGACATGGTTTGGCAGGCAGGCAAATGGCTGTGTACATACGATGTTTGGTGCGCCACTGTGGATCAGTTCTAACATTTCTCCTGTAAGGAACCATCCTTCACCAGTCTGGTTACCAAGAGATACAATATCAGAAGCCATTTTTCCGAGATCCTGGATTTTTGCCGGTGGCGTGAAATGTTTGCTTGCCGCAAACGCTTCTGTTGCAGGGGCACGGAACCATTCCAAAGCCTTGATACCAAGATTGGCAGTGGTTGCTTTTTTCTTCTCGAATCCAAGCTTTTCTACCTTAAAGTTCTGGTTGTAGAAGCAGTAGAGCAAGAAGTCCAGAAGATCTGGAACAACTGCTTCGGCGCCTTCGCTTTCCAGAAGATCTACCAGGTAGTTATTGGCTGCCGGAAGGAATTTTACAAGAATTTCTCCAACGACACCGACACGAGGTTTTTTGATATCCAGTAATTCAATGTTATTGTCAAAGTCTTCGATAATCTCGCGGCACAGACGCTTGAATTTGCGTCTGCTTGGATAACCGTTTGAAACGAAGTCCTGGCATACTTTTAGCCATTTTCTATGCATTGCATTTACAGAACCTGGAACAGCTTCGTATGGACGCAGGCGGTAGACACATTTCATAAAGATATCACCGAATACTGCACCATAGATTCCACGTAAAATCAGGTTCGGAGTCAGCTTGAATCCCGGATTATCCTCCAGACCACTTAAGTTGATAGAGATAACCGGAATGTATCCGTAGCCGGCTTTTTTAAGAGCGCGGCGGATGAATCCAATATAGTTGGAAGCACGGCATCCGCCACCGGTCTGACTGATGATTACAGCGATTTTATGTGTGTCATATTTTCCGGAAAGGATAGCCTCCATAATCTGACCGACTACCATCAGAGATGGATAGCAGGCATCATTGTTTACATATTTCAGTCCTACATCTACGGCTTGCTTGTTATCGTTTGGCAGAACTTGAAGATTATATCCGGATGCATTAAATGCAGGCTCCAGAAGTTCAAAATGAATTGGAGACATCTGCGGGCAGAGAATCGTGTAATTCTTGCGCATTTCTTTTGTAAATACAACCTTTTCGATTGCGGAGGATTTGATTTCACGTTTGTCTCCGCGTCTTTCTCTGACACGGATTGCAGCAAGCAATGATCTGACACGGATTCTTGCGGCTCCTAAGTTGTTGACCTCATCGATTTTCAGAGAGGTATAGATTTTGTCAGAGTCATTCAGGATGGATGCTACCTGGTCGGTTGTAACGGCATCCAGACCACATCCGAATGAGTTTAACTGGATCAGATCCAGATCGTCTACAGTTTTTACGTAATTTGCTGCAGCATACAGGCGGGAGTGATACATCCACTGATCCATAACATTTAACGGGTGTTCCGCTGGATTTAAGTGGGAGATGGAGTCTTCTGTCAGAACTGCAATGTTATAAGAATTGATCAGTTCCGGAATGCCATGGTTTACCTCTGGATCGATATGATATGGGCGTCCTGCAAGCACAATACCGCGGTTGCCAGTTTCGTTCAGGAACTTAATTGTCTCTTCGCCTTTTTTCTGCATATCTTTTCTGCATGCGGCAAGTTCTTCCCATGCAGTATGTGTTGCTTTTTTAATTTCATCTGCAGGGATACTGAATTTCTCCGATAATTCCTCTACCAGACGGTAAGAAAGGGTCTCTTCGCTGGCAAATGAGATAAATGGATGAAGAAAATCAACTTCTCCGTGTACGATCGCATCGATATTATTTTTAATATTTTCCGGATAAGAAGTTACAATCGGACAGTTGTAATGGTTATTGGCTTCTGCGAATTCGTTCCTTTCATACGGAATGCTAGGATAGAAAATCGTTTTGATCTCGTTGTTAATCAGCCATTGTACGTGTCCGTGTGCAAGCTTCGCCGGATAACATTCGGATTCACTTGGAATAGAATCAATTCCCAGTTCATAGACCTTGCGGTTAGAAACCGGAGAGAGAACAACTCTGAAACCAAGTTCATTGAAGAATGTGAACCAGAAAGGATAATTCTCGTACATATTTAATACACGTGGAATACCAATGACTCCACGAGGAGCGTTTTCCTCAGCTAATGGTTCGTAGTCAAAATAACGTTTTAATTTATATTCAAATAAGTTTGGAAGCTTATTAGTAGCTTTTACTTTTCCAAGACCACGTTCGCAACGGTTACCGGTGATGAATTTGCGCCCTCCGCTGAAATGATTGATTGTCAGACGGCAGTTATTAGTACAGCCTTTACACTTGGTCATGGTTGTTGAATATTCCATGGCTTCGATGTCTTCAATGGAAAGCATGGTGGTACCTTCGCAGTCAGTGTAGCGCTCACGTGCAATCAGTGCGGCACCGAAAGCCCCCATGATTCCGGCAATATCAGGCCGGATAGCTTCACAGTTTGCAATCTTTTCAAAGCTTCGCAGTACAGCGTTGTTGTAAAAAGTACCACCCTGTACAACGATGTGTTTTCCGAGTTCAGATGCGTCAGATACTTTGATAACTTTAAATAACGCATTTTTAATGACAGAATATGCAAGGCCTGCAGAGATATCTGCAACTTCAGCACCTTCTTTTTGTGCCTGTTTTACCTTTGAATTCATGAATACAGTACAACGTGTACCAAGATCGATAGGATTCTTGGCGAATAACGCTTCGTGCGCAAAATCCTGTACAGAGTAATTCAGGGATTTTGCAAATGTCTCGATAAACGAACCACATCCGGAAGAACATGCTTCGTTTAACTGTACGCTGTCTACGGTCTGGTTTTTGATCTTGATACATTTCATGTCCTGACCACCGATATCGAGGATGCAGTCTACATCTGGTTCGAAGAAAGAAGCTGCATAGTAGTGCGATACGGTTTCAACTTCGCCTTCGTCTAAAAGAAGAGCTGCTTTGATCAGGGCTTCGCCATATCCCGTAGAGCAGGAGTGTACGATCTCAACATCTTCTGGTAATTTGCTGTAGATGTCTTTGATGGCTGAGATTGTAGTGCCAAGCGGATCTCCGTCATTATTATGATAGAAAGAATATAACAAAGTACCATCTTCGCCAACTAAGGCAGCCTTGGTTGTGGTAGAACCTGCATCAATACCCAGGAATGCTTTGCCGTGGTAAGTGGCAAGGTCTTTGACTGGTACCTGGTGTTTGGCGTGGCGGTCTTCAAATTCTTTATAGTCTGCTTCTGTTGCAAACAGTGGTTCCATACGGTCCACTTCGAATTCCATCTTAATCTTGCCTTCAAGACGGCGCTGCATATCGATCAGGGCAACGTCCAGATCTTTTTTTGAATTCAGGGCAGATCCAACTGCTGCAAACAAATGTGAATGTGTCGGTGCGATGATATGTTCATCGTCCAGTTTTAATGTACGGATGAATGCTTCACGCAGTTCAGAAAGAAAGTGAAGCGGTCCTCCTAAAAATGCCACATGTCCGCGGATTGGTTTACCGCAGGCAAGTCCGCTGATCGTTTGATTTACCACTGCCTGAAAAATAGAGGCAGCAAGGTCTTCCTTGGCGGCACCATCGTTGATCAGAGGCTGGATATCTGTCTTGGCAAATACACCACATCTTGCGGCAATTGTGTAGAGGGCCTTGTAGTTTTTCGCATATTCATTCAGTCCAGAGGCATCGGTCTGCAAAAGAGAAGCCATCTGGTCGATGAAGGATCCTGTACCACCGGCACAGACGCCGTTCATACGCTGCTCAACATTTCCACCTTCAAAGTAGATGATCTTGGCATCTTCACCGCCAAGTTCGATGGCAACGTCTGTCTGAGGTGCATAGTCCTGAAGAGCAGTAGATACAGCAATTACTTCCTGGACAAATGGTACGCCCAGATGTTTTGCAAGTGTCAGGCCGCCGGAACCCGTGATAACAGGTGAGGCATGAACCGGACCAAGTTTATGTATTGCTCTTCCTAACAGATCGGAAAGAGTTTCCTGGATGTTAGCGAAATGCCTCTCATAATCAGAAAATACCACTTCATTATTCTCATCTAATATGGCCATCTTAACGGTTGTAGAACCGATATCGATACCAAGTGTGTATAATTCCTTTTGATTCATGTTATATAACTCCTTGTCATGTTAAAATATATGTCTTTCTTCTTATTAAATGCATTTTGCTTTGGTGTGACCTGTAACATTATACGACAAAAGATGCCAAAAGACAATTAACAAATGTTGAAGATATGTTAAAAAGAGATGAACTTTACTTGGTGGAATTGACAAATATCTCTCAAGAATGTAGAATGTCTACAGTGTGAAAATAAACATAAAGGAGTAACTATATGAATAATTGGTTAGACAAACTTGAACGGAAATTTAGCAGATATGCGATTCCAAATCTGATCACATATATTATAATATTATATGCAGCCGGATTTGCACTGGAATTGATCAATCCGATATTCTATAGTCAGTTCCTTAGCCTGGATGCCAGTAAGATTCTTCAGGGGCAGATATGGAGAATTGTAACATTTATTATCCAGCCACCATCTGACAATTTGATTTTCATAGTATTTGCGCTGTATCTTTATTATATGATAGGGAAACAGCTGGAGGCAGCATGGGGGGCTTTTCGGTTTAATCTGTATTTCTTTTCAGGAATGCTCTTTATTGTAATAGGAGCCATACTGGCATATTTATTGACAGGAGCAGTACTCAGGATGGATACATGGTATCTGAATCTGTCATTGTTTTTTGCATTTGCAGCACTTTACCCGGATGTTCAGCTTTTACTATTTTTTGTCATACCGATAAAGATCAAGTGGCTGGCATTGCTTGATGGCCTGTATTTTGTCTATGCGATCGTGCAGGCTTTTCTTCCGGCCTACGGCGGAGGTGATTTTGGCATATATTATAAGGCGAATGCGCTTGCCGCATTTATCTCAATCCTGAACTTTATAATATTCTTCTTAAGTTCAAGAAATATGAAGCCATATGCACCAGGCCAGATGAAGAGAAGAACCGAGTTCAAACGTAAGGTAAAGCAGGCGGAAAGACCGGTAAATGTATATGCAAATGGAGCAAAACACAGATGTGCAGTCTGCGGAAGAACAGAGTTGGATGATCCGAATCTGGAATTCCGGTATTGCTCAAAATGTAATGGCAATTATGAATATTGCCAGGACCATTTGTTCACACATACACATGTTAAATAACTAAACTAAGAGAGGAATAGGGATAGTATGAAAAAAACAAAAATTATCTGTACAATGGGACCAAATACCAACGATGAATCTCTGATGAGAAAATTAGTTCAGAATGGAATGGACATCGCAAGATTTAACTTTTCTCATGGAGACCACGAGGAACAAAAGGGTCGTATGGATATGTTAAAGAAGATTCGCGAGGAAGAAAATAAACCAATCGCAATTCTTCTGGATACAAAAGGACCTGAAATTCGTACAGGTGTATTAAAAGACGGAAAGAAAGTACAGCTTGAAACAGGAGATACATTTACACTGACTACAGATGAAATCGTTGGAGACAACAAGATTGTATCTATTACATATAAGGGTCTGGTTGAGGATGTAAAGGCAGGGAGCACTATCCTGATTGATGATGGTCTGATCGAGCTGAAAGTAAAAGATAAAAAAGGCAATAACATCAATTGTGAAGTTGTTAATGGTGGAGAGCTTGGAGAGAAGAAGGGTGTCAATGTACCGAATGTGGCAATCCGTCTTCCAGCTATTACAGATAAAGACCGTGAAGATCTGAAATTCGGTGTAGAGCAGGGCGTAGATTTTATCGCTGCTTCATTTGTAAGAAACGCAGAATGTATTCTGGAGATCAAATCATTCTTGAGAGAATGTAAAGCTCCATATATTCCGGTTATCGCAAAAGTAGAGAACTTTGAAGCAATCAAGAACATTGATGAAATCATCCGCTGTGCAGATGGAATCATGGTAGCCAGAGGTGACCTTGGTGTTGAGATCCCGGCAGAAGAAGTACCATATCTTCAGAAAACAATTATCCAGAAATGTAACGATAACTTTAAACCAGTTATCACAGCTACACAGATGCTGGATTCTATGATGCGTAATCCACGCCCGACAAGAGCCGAGGTTACAGACGTTGCCAATGCTGTATATGACGGAACAGATGCAGTTATGCTTTCAGGAGAGACTGCGCAGGGTAAATATCCGTTAGAAGCACTGCAGATGATGGTACATATTGTTGAAAATACAGAAGAACATCTGGATTATGATATGATTCTTAGAAAAGCAGGAGAGCACAGACTTAAGAGTGCATCCAGTGCACTTGCACATGCAACTGTAACAACAGCAAATAACCTGCGTGCAAAATGTATCGTAACACCTACCGTATCAGGAGCAACTGCAAGAGTTGTATCTAAGTTCAAACCAAAAACAGGAATTATCGGTGTCAGTCCAAACGAGGCAACACTGAGAAGAATGCAGATCAACTGGGGGGTAAGACCGCTGAAATCAGTAGCTGTATATACAACAGAAGATATCTGTGGCAATGCAATTGATTTGATCTGTGCAAAACAGCTTGCAGAAGCAGGGGATATGGTTGTATTAACACTTGGAATTCCATCTACAAATGTATCTGAGAACAGAACTGTAAGTAATATGATGAGAATTGCAATGGTAGATGACAGAAAATAAATAATATTATAAAGGGATAATTCCCATATGGGAGAACCAGAAAGCGAAGAGGCTTGACGAACAGTTGATGCATGGCTTTCTGGTTTTTTTGTATACCAAAGTATGCAAGAAAAGCTGCCGGTGACAGGTTCTTTTGTATTACCGTGTGTTCGAAAGAAGATACCAGGGGCCGGTTCTGCAGATTGCAGGACTTTTTTGAGAAAGATTCTCCTTGACAGATAACAGAATATCGATTATAGTGTTCCTGTGGAGAACTACTAAAGAACCCAGAGGTGGATAAAAATGGAAGAACAATCATTTATAGAACGCCTGATGGAATTCGGACTTACAAGACAGGAAGCAAGTATATACCAGTGCCTTCTTACAGAAGGAAAGGTAACAGGATATGAAGTTGCCAAGCAGACGGGAATTTCCAGATCAAATGCCTATAATTCACTGGCGAATATGACGGAAAAAGGAGCAGCTTATCTGGTAGAAGAAGCCAGTACGAGAAAGTATGTGCCGGTATCACTGAATGAATTTTGTAAAAACCGTATCCGTAAGCTGGAAGAAAGTGGAAAATGGCTGGAGGAACATATGCCGTCTGAAAAAGCATATGCAGAAGGCTATATTACCATCGAAGGCGCAGAAAATATATTGAATAAAATACGTAATCTGTTATCGCAGGTAGATCAGAGAGTTTATATCAGTTGTACAAGAAACTATCTGCTGCTTTTGGTCCGTGAACTGGATGAACTAATGGAAGCGAGAAAGAAAGTTGTGATCCTTACAGATCAGCCGGCGTCTTTTCGCAATGCAAAGGTTTATTTAGGAGAAAACCGTGGAATGCAGATTGGGATCATAGCAGATTCCAAGTATGTACTTACCGGAGAATATGGAGAGGGAAGTATGAACACCTGTCTGTATTCCGGACAGAAAAACTTTGTTGAGTTGTATAAAACAGCACTTGCGAATGAGATAAAGTTATTATCAATACGAGAGGAGAACAGATATTAAGATGAAAAAAGTACCATTTGTCACAAAAGAACAATTAGATGAGATTATTAAAACTTATCCGACACCGTTTCATTTATATGATGAAAAAGGAATCCGTAAGAATATGGAAGCGTTAAGAGATGCGTTTTCGTGGAATAAAGGATACAGAGAGTATTTTGCAGTAAAGGCAACACCAAATCCGTTCCTGATCAATATTTTAAGAGAGTATGGATGCGGATGCGACTGTTCTTCTTATACAGAACTGATGCTTTCTGATGCGATTGGTGCTACTGGCGAAGATATCATGTTTTCTTCAAATGATACACCTGCAGAAGAATTCGTACTGGCAGATAAGCTGAATGCAATCATCAATCTGGATGATATTACACATATTGATTTTCTTGAAAAAGCAATTGGTCATATTCCGGAGACAATCAGCTGCCGTTACAATCCGGGTGGAATGTTCAAAATCAGTAATGATATTATGGACAATCCGGGAGATGCCAAGTATGGAATGACAACCGAACAGCTTTTTGAAGCATTCAAAACATTAAAAGCAAAAGGAGCAAAAGAATTTGGTATTCATGCATTCCTCGCAAGTAATACAGTAACAAATGAGTATTATCCAATGCTTGCAAAGGTATTATTTGAAGTAGCGGTTAAACTTCAGAAAGAGACAGGTGCGCACATCAAGTTCATCAATCTGTCAGGTGGTGTTGGAATCCCTTACAAACCAGATCAGGAACCGAATGATATCCGCGCAATCGGAGATGGCGTACGTCGTGTATATGAAGAAGTTCTGGTACCGGCAGGTATGGGCGATGTTGCAATCTATACAGAGATGGGACGTTTTATGATGGGACCTTATGGATGCCTTGTAACAACTGCCATTCATGAAAAACATACACATAAGGAATATATCGGTGTAGATGCGTGTGCAGTAAACCTGATGCGTCCGGCTATGTACGGGGCATATCATCACATTACGGTTATGGGAAAAGAAGATGCACCATGTGATCATAAATATGATGTAACCGGTTCTCTGTGTGAGAATAATGATAAATTTGCAATTGACCGTATGCTTCCAAAAGTTGATATGGGAGATGTGCTTGTGATTCATGATACAGGTGCGCATGGATTTTCTATGGGATATAACTACAACGGTAAATTAAAATCAGCCGAAGTGCTTCTGAAAGAAGACGGTTCTACACAGTTGATCCGAAGAGCAGAGACACCGGCAGATTATTTTGCAACATTTGATTGTTTTGACATTGGAAAAAAACTGATTAAAAAATAGATTGTGTGATTAACAATTGCACAGTATAATAATAGTACCTTTCTTATTTATATATTTCAGATAAGTGAGGTGCTATTTTTTTAGGAGGCGGAAATATATGAAAAAAAAGAGTATTCTTACTTTGATACTTATTTGTATAGTGATGATATTGTCGGCATGTTCGGGAATGAAAAAGGAAGATGCACAGAATTATGTAAAAGCGACACTGGATGCGGGATATAAGGCCCAATTCAAGGAATATATAGAAGTGACAAATTCTACAAAAAAAGCAGCCAGGAAAGAATATGAAGACAATCTGGATGATATTATGAAGGAGTCCGGACTAGATGAGATGGATATCTCAGATGAACTAAAAGCACAATATAGATCATTATATGAAAAAATGCTGAAATCAGCAAAATACAAAGTGGGTGAAGCAAAGAAAGGAAAAAAGGGGACATACGTTGTGGAAGTAACTGTGTATCCATTTACAGCATTCTCTTCTGTGTCAGGAGAACTGAATACATGGGTGAGGGAAACTTATGCAAATGCAACAGAAGTTCCAAGTAATGAGGAATTGAATGAAGCAATCATGCAGAAGATGTATGAACTAATGAATGAAAAAGTAGACCAGCCAACATACGATAAGAAAAAGAAAGTTCAGATTCGCGTGAAAATGAATGACGATGAAGTGTATTATATTCCGGCAAAAGATCTGGAAAACATAGATTCTGAATTGTTCCCTCAGACATAAGCAAAATAAAAGTAATAATTCACAAAAAATCATAGATTCCTGATTTGGGATTGACTATCCTGAATCAGTAATGTATGATAACAGTCAAATAAGTCGCCAGACTTCTATTAGGAAGAATGATATTCTTTCATTTAGGTAATCAATCAGGCAGATCATAATTCTTATATGATGTTGTCATATTTCATTATTAAATTTTTTTAATACTATAAAGTTGAAAATGGTATTTATTATATTAAAATCCATTCCGAACGGAAAAATCTAAGTTTCTAAACAAATCTAGATAATTGATCCGGTAAAACAATGATAAGAGCAGGAAAGGAGGAAGTAGACACCGGATTCATATTATAAAAACAAATCAAAATTTAAATCAGAAAAAATTACATCAAATCCCAAATGAAAAACAAAAATAAGAAAGAGAGGACGATCTATGACAAAACTTCATAGAAAGAAAAAAGCAGTGGCATCATTCCTTGCGGGTATGTTTTTACTGCAGGGAGCTTTTACGGGTGGTATTACCCTAAAGGCGGATGCGAAAGAAGCGGCGCAAAAGATAAAATTTGAGGTCGTTGGAGAAGGAAATGTTACAGTAACAGATGTGAATGATAAGGTGAAAAAGGTTGCATCGGAAGAGGCTTTTGAAGTTCCGGAGGGAATGTGTGTCCGTGTATCGGCGGATGCGCCGGAAGAGACATCCATTACAATGCAGGTAATGGATGTGCAGGGGAAATATGAGCTGGAGGATAGAACAAGCGTGAATGGTCAGGAATTCTGGCGTGATATTACAGCAATGGGGATTGAGAAAAAAGTTGTAATTACGTTCGGAGAGGAACCTGTGGCAGTAGAGCGAAATAGAAGAAGCAAAAGACAGGCGGGAAACAGTGAAGAAAAGCCAGAAGTGGGGAATGTATTTACCGGTAAATGTGTAATCGAAGCGGTAGATGGCGGAAATGGACATACAGTACATGGCGTTACGATAGGTGGATTTACAGGAATTCTTGCCGGAACAACAGCTTTTGGAGGATGTGCGGATCACACGGCAGCGGCTCCGTATGTAGGACAGGAATATACATACCGTTATACGGTTACAGGTGTGAATAAAAGTACCGGGGAAGTAACTGGAAATCTATATTGCACCAGTGTGACAGGGGCAACAGACGGAGTGACAAAAGATGCTAACGGACGTCTGATCGGATATCAGAGAATCAGTGGATCAGCGTTGATACATAGAAGTTACAGTGGATTTGCCAGACTGACCAAGGGAAAAACAGAAACCACATTAACAGATGGTAATATTTGTTATTCACTGGCAGGAGCCGTATATGGAGTGTATAAGGATGAACAGACAACGCAGGAAATTGCTGAATTTATTACAGATGCGGATGGAAATGCCAATACTATCGAGACTGAAGAAGGCCAGTATTATGTGAAGGAAAAGAAAGCACCATCTGGATATAAATTAGACAGACAAGTATATCCGGTGCAGGTACGTTCCGGCCAGACGACAGAGGTGCATGTAAAAGATATACCACTTTATGTAACAACCGGATTCGAGATTGAAAAATTGGATCAGGAAAAAGGATATGGAGATCCACTGGGGGCAGGAAGTCTGGAAGGTGCGGAATTCACTGTAAGATATTATGCGGGAGAATATATCAAAGAAAACTTACCGGATGAAGCGGAAAAAACATGGGTATTAAAGACTAAAAAAGAGGAGGTAGAAGAAAACGGGCAGAAAAAAGAACGCTACGTGGCAAAATTAGAAGATTCTTATAAAGTAAGCGGTGATGAGTTTTATCTTTCGGAAGGGGCAGGAAAGCCGGTACTTCCACTTGGAACACTTACGATTGAAGAGACAAAAGCGCCGGAAGGGTACATACGAAGCAGTGAATTACAAGTTACAGCTATCCGGCAAGATGGGGATCAGGCACAGATAACAAATGGGCAAGTATATAAAGCAATGAACCAGATTATCAGAGGAGATATTGAGTTTAAGAAAAAAGATGAAGAGAGCCAGGCATCAATGGCAGGGATTCCGTTTGAAATTACATCTATGACAACCGGGGAAAGCCACCGGATCATGACAGATGCCAATGGGTATTATTCATCAGAAAGTGCGTATGTGAAGCACAGTGAAAATACCAATACAGGACAGCCGGAAACGGGTCTTTGGTTTGGCAGGAACAGTGATGGAAAAACACTGGAAGTAAATGATTCTTATGGGGCACTGCCGTATGATACATACGAATTGAAGGAAGTAAGATGCGAAAAAAACAGGGATAAGTCTCTTTATAAAGGAACATTTAAAATTACAAAAGATCAGTATGTGGTTGATCTTGGCACAATTATGAATCCAGATCTTATGATATCAACCGTGGCAAAAGATGAAAAGACAGGTACACATTATTCCAAAGCAGACAAGTCTGCGACAATTATCGATACCGTAAGTTATACCGGATTAAAAAAAGGAAAAGAGTATACCATGAAGGGAATTCTGATGGATCGGAAAACCGGAGAAAGTATAAAAGATGGAGAAGGAAAAGAGATAACTGCTGTTCGAAGATTCAAACCAAAGACAGCAGAAGGAAATGTAGAAGTGGAGTTCACATTTGATGGAAGCACACTGCAGGGAAAAGATATTACAGTATTCGAAGAGTGTTATATTGAAAATGATCTGATTGCAGTGCATAAGGACCTGGAGGATAAAAATCAAATGATTCATTTTCCGGCGCTGCAGACAGAAGCAAAAGATCAGAAGACAGGACAGAATGTGACAAAAGCAGAGAAAAATATTGTAATCCTCGATACAGTACAATATAAGAACCTGAAAGAGGGCAAAAAATATAAAGTTACAGGAACTTTGATAGATAAAAAAACAGGAGAAAAAATCAAAGATGCAAAAGGCGATGCTGTAACATCACAGATCGAACAGGATAACATTGATGGAATCATAAATAGAATTTCAAGTGAAGAAAATTATGATGATATAAAGTGGATTCTGGATGCCCCAGTGAGAAATCTGGTACAGAAGGCAATAGATGATTTAGTGAAGGCAAATGCTGATTTTCACGCGAAATCGGGTATGAAACCAAAAATCATACGCAGATCTTCAGGACATTGCTGTGAATGGTGCAATAAAATAGCTGGCGTATATACATATCCGGATGTGCCTGAGGATGTATTCCGCAGACATGACAACTGTGACTGTATATTGGAGTATTATCCGGGAAATGGAAAGAAACAAGATGTATGGTCGAAAGAATGGAAAATTGAAAAAGAATCTGATAAAATAGAAGAAAGAAAACTACAGGGATTAAGTCCAGATTCGGACGAAATCATACGTAATATACGAGAAAAATTAATTCCAGAACAGAACCGGGGAAAAATCGCTACCAGGCAAGAAATACACCGCCAAGGAACAGCTATGTACGAAGCCAGAAAACAGGCGTTGGAAGAAAAAGGTCAATATGGTCCATCGTACATAACAGTGTCGGACGAAGAGGTATTACAACTGGTGAAAGAGTATTCTGGAACTGGTAAATTAAAATATGATAGAAAAGGAAACTGGAATTCACAGGAGATTGTAATCACAAATGACAAGATAATTGGAGTTGTAGTTGACAATAGAAATGGTAATAGCGCAGAAACTCCGGTATTTAAAATCCATTATGCAAAAGATGGAGTGCATATTGTACCGGATTATCCGAGCAAAAAGAGGTGATGGGTATGACATATGATGAAATAAAAGAATTTTTACATAAAAATGTTATAGTAACGGATATAGATGAAAATCATATCAAAGGAACTATGACTAATACGGTGTCAGAATATGACACAGCATCGGGAAAGGAAGAAGTAGAACTCGATGCAGGAAAAATATCTTATGGAATTCCATTGGATGAAATTAAGAATATAGTAGAAATACAGTAAGCTGTCAGGAAAAAACTGGCAGCTTTTGCTTTTGATTGGAGGCTGCATGGGAGAAGTAAGGAAGGGGAGGCAAACCCCGACACAATCTGTTACGCTGCCTTATTCTTCAACGCATGGAGCTGAAGCTATAGATATATATAATTCGACAGGGAGAACTGCACAGGAATGGCAGGAGCTTCTACTGTCGGACATTCTGGCCGTAAATGAAGAGGGATTGTGGGTTCATACAAAATTTGGATATTCAGTCCCCAGACGTAATGGAAAGAATGAAATTGTTGCAATAAGGGAAATGTATGGATTGAAAAAAGGAGAAAAAATCCTACACACAGCGCATAGAACGACAACTACACATAGTGCATGGGAACGACTATTGAAACTGCTCGAACAGGCAGGAATCAAGGTCGTTTCTTCGTATAGAGCCTTTGGAAAAGAACATATTGCAGTAGAAGGCGGTGGCAAGGTCGAATTCCGAACACGAACGTCAAAGGGTGGATTAGGAGAAGGCTTTGATGTATTGATTGTTGATGAAGCACAGGAATATCAGGATGATCAGGAAAGTGCTTTGAAATATGTCGTAACGGATAGTAAGAATCCGCAGACAATATTTTGCGGAACACCACCAACACCAGTAAGTTCAGGAACGGTATTTACAAAATATCGTAAAGCAACATTAGAAGGAAGAAATGTTGATTCAGGGTGGGCTGAATGGTCAGTAGAAGAAAAAACAGATCCCCGGGATATTGAAGCCTGGTATGAGACGAATCCATCATTGGGAACTGTATTTACGGAAAGATCTGTAACAGCTGAAATAGGAGATGATGATATTGACTTTAATATACAGCGTCTTGGATTATGGATTAGATATAATCAGAAATCGGCTATTAGTGAAACGGAATGGAATGAATTAAAAGCCAGTGTAAGGCCAGAATTAACAGGAGAATTATTTGTTGGGATAAAATATAGCAAAAATGGAAATGCAGCAATGGCAGTAGCATCTAAAACGGAAGAGGGCAAGATATTCGTGGAGTGCATTGATTGTCGTGAAGTAAGAGCAGGAGATGCATGGATGCTTGCATATTTAAAGCAATGGAAAGCAAGAAAAATAGTTATAGATGGAGCATCAGGGCAGCAGTTGTTAGAAGAGGAGATGGGAGAATATGGGATAAAAAATGCACACCTTCCAACGGTAAAAGAAATTATTGCAGCAAATGCAAAGTTTGAACAGGGACTGTATCAGAGAAATATAGTACATTCTGGACAGCCATCACTTGTGCAGGCAGTAAGTAACTGCGAAAAGAGAGCAATAGGAAGCAATGGTGGATTTGGATACAAAGCGATAAAAGAAGAAATAGAAATAGCCTTGCTGGACAGCATAATACTTGCGTATTGGGCGTGCAGTGAGACAAAGGTAAAAAGAAGAAAGCAAAGAATAAGTTGTTAGAAGACGTCCGTAAAAGGATGTCTTTTTACATATTACGCAACCCAGCGGTTAATGGAGAAAGGAGCATTACAATGGCATTTGAACCAATTACGACACAGGAACAGCTTGACCAGGTAATCGGAGACAGAATTGCAGGAGTAAAAGCAAAATATGAAGGGTTTGACGATTACAAGAAGAAAGCGGAATACTATGATGCCTTGAAGGAAAAGGCAGATGGATTTGAACAGCAGATAGCGGCCATGAATAAGGAAATCAATGGTGATGATAAAAATCCGGGATATAAAAAGCAGATGGAAGAAATGCAGGGCAAAATTAAGAAATATGAAGCAAGTTCACTGAAAATGAGAATTGCAAATGAACACGGAATTCCATTTGAACTGGCTGAAAGATTAAGTGGTGATGATGAAGAGGCGATCAAGAAAGATGCGGAGACGATGGCGAAATTCTTAAAGAAAAAAGATGTACCACCGCTTGGGCAGTCTGATCCACAGAAAATGGATGATAAAAAAACAGCAATGAAAAATATGCTGGCTAATTTGAAAGGAGAGTAAAAAAATATGGCAACATCAAAAGGAACAATGTTTGATCCTACACTGGTTACGGATCTGTTAAATAAAGTAAAGGGAAAATCATCGTTGGCAGCACTCCATGCACAGGATCCAATCCCATTCAACGGAAGAAAAGAATTTGTATTTTCAATGGACAATGAAATTGATATTGTTGCAGAAAATGGAAAGAAAACAGAGGGTGGTATTTCGGTAGATCCAGTAACAATTGTACCAGTGAAATTTGAATATGGTGCAAGATTAAGTGATGAATTCTTGATTGCTACGGAAGAAGAACAGCTGGATATCCTGTCAGCGTTCAACAATGGATTCGCTAACAAGGTTGCAAAAGGATTCGATCTTGCGGCAATGCATGGAATTAATCCAAGAACAGGAACAGCTTCATCTGTAATTGGGACAAATCATTTTGATGGAAAAGTAACCCAGACGGTAGATTATACATCTGCAACACCAGATGCAAATCTGGAAGATGCAATTGCAGTAGTTGACGGATCAGATGGAGATGTGACAGGACTTGCGCTTTCAAAAACATTTGGATCAGCAATGGCTAAAGTAAAGGCTAATGGAATTAAACTGTATCCAGAATTTTCTTTCGGTGGGACACCAGAAGCATTTAATGGAATTCCAACGAGTGTGAACAGAACTGTATCCGGCGGAACAGCAAAAGTTCACGGAATTATCGGAGATTTCCAGAACGCATTCAAATGGGGCTATTCAAAAGAGATTCCAATGCAAATTATTGAGTATGGTGATCCAGATAACTCAGGAAAAGATCTGAAAGGATACGGACAGATTTACATTCGTGCAGAGCTTTACATGGGCTGGGGAATTCTTGTACCTGAATTCTTCAGTAGAATCAGGGAGGCATAGGATGAAATATAAAAATATTAAGACAGGTGTAACGATTGAAACGGAATCAAAAATTACAGGAAAAAATTGGGTAGAATATGGTGATCCGGAAGACACAGATCCAGAGGATGGCGATCCGGAAGACACAGATCCAGAGGATGGCGATCCGGAAGACACAGATCCAGAGGATGGCGATCAGGAAGATGAAAAAAAGGAAACGGAAAAGAAAAAGACGGGACGCAAGAAAGCAGGAACAAATTAATGAAAGCATTCGCAACACTGGAAGATATAACGAATCTGTGGAGAGATCTAAAAAGTGACGAGATCGAGAAGGCGGGAAATCTTCTTGAAATTGTGTCCAATTCGCTTAGATATGAAGCAACAAAAGTTGGAAAGAATCTGGATGAAATGATTGCACAGAATGAAGCACTGGCATCTGTTGCAAAATCAGTCACCGTTGATGTGGTGGCAAGAACACTGCTTACATCAACGGAAAACGAACCAATGACACAATTTTCGCAGTCAGCACTTGGATATTCTGTAACAGGAACGTATCTGGTTCCAGGCGGTGGATTATTCATTAAAAAGTCAGAGTTGTCCAGACTTGGATTAAGAAGACAAAAAGTAGGAGTGATGGACATATATGGGCTTGATGATTCGGGGAATACCGGTAGTTCTGTATGAAAGAAAGCTATCAGGAAAAGATGGCTTTGGACATCCGACATATGAGGAGACTGCAGTAACCGTAGAAAATGTGCTGGTGGCACCAGCAACAACCACAGAGATATTAGACACCTATAATGTTACAGGGAAAAAGGCAGTATATAACATTGCAATTCCAAAAAAAGATGATCACACCTGGCAGGATTGCCGGGTGGATTTCTTTGGAGAAGCATGGAAAGTGATTGGATTCCCACAACAGGGAATAGATGAAAATATACCGGGCGACTGGAATCAGAAGTGGATGGTGGAACGATATGGGAAGTAAGGTAAAAGTTGTACTAAATCGTGAAGGAGTAAGATCACTGATGCAGTCGCAAGAGATGCAGACAATATTGATGGAAAGAGGAAATTCCATAGCAAGTGCAGCGGAAAAAGAAGCATATGTTGCTCAGACGCGTGCTGTTGTCGAAGTGCGCGGAGATGATGGGAATAATAGCTTGCTGAAAGGATTGGGAAAAAATGATAGAAAAAAGAATTAGAGATTATCTGGAAGACAAACTTGATATTCCTGTAAGAATGGAAGAAGAAGAGTCTCTGATTGGAAGATATATCATCGTTGAAAAGACTGGTGGAAGTGAAAGAGATCATCTTGCAAGTGCGATTTTGACAATACAGTCTTATGCACCAACGCTTTATGAGGCAGCAGAACTTAACGAAATTGTAAAAAGTAAAATGGAAAATATTATTGAATTGGATGATATCAGTAAATGTGAGCTGAACAGCGATTATAACTATACGGACACAAAACGCAAGAAATATCGCTATCAGGCAGTATACGATATAATCCATTTTTAGATTGGAGTGAAAGTATGGACAAGAGAAATGTAAGTACTGGAAAGCCGAAAGTCGGGGGTGCCATTTGGAGAGCACCAGCAGGAACGACATTGCCTAAGAGTACAGAAGAAGCGCTTGATGCAGCATTTAAGGAACTGGGTTATTGTTCTGAGGATGGAGTTACAAACTCAAACAGCCCGGAAAGTGATAATGCTAAAGCGTGGGGTGGAGATACAGTTGCAACTATGCAGACTTCGAAAGAAGACAGCTTTAAATTTAAGCTGATCGAGGTCTTAAATGTAGAAGTGTTAAAAACGGTGTATGGTGACAACAATGTTACTGGATCATTAAAAGAAGGCATTACGATCAAGGCAAACAGTGATGAAAATGAAGAATGTGCATGGGTTGTTGATATGATTTTAAAGGGTGCTGTGAAACGTATCGTAATTCCATCGGCAGCAGTATCTGAGGTTGCGGATATTACATACAAAGATGATGATCTGATTGGATATGAAACAACACTGAAAGCAACGCCTGACACGGATGGACAGACACACTACGAATACATTAAGGGCACAACAAAGGAATAACGGAGGATTGAAAAAACAATGATTACTGGAACAACAGAAAGCGGATTCACCTATGAGATTCCAGAAGAAGCACTGGACGATTATGAATTATTCGAAGATCTGTGTGCTGTTGACAATGGAGAAGTAGGTAAGATCACAAAAGTAGCAAGAGGATATCTTGGAAATGATCAGATGCAGCGTTTGAAGGATCATGTAAGAAATAAGGAAACTGGAAGAGTTTCATTGAAAAAAATGGTTGAAGAAATAACGAATATTATGATGAACAATAAACAGGGAAACTCTTAATCCTCGCCCATATGATGAATATAGATAAAAACGCGTTACTGTGCGATCTTGCAGAAACGTATCATATCTATGATTACAGATCCTTACCATTGCATATGGTGGGGATTTTTGCGTGTGGTCTGAGGGAAGATTCAAGAATCATGATGAAAGTAATGGGTGTGAAAGTGAACACGATCCAGACATTACTTGCACTGATTGCAGATAATACACGATTGATTGCATGGTTGCAGTCTTCAGATGGAGAAAAGGGAATCAATAGACCAAAACTATTATTGGCTATGATGAGCGAGGAAAAATACAGCGAGAATAATATTGAAACATTCGAAAATGGACAACAGTTTGACGATGAATGGAATAGATTGACAGGAGGTGAGCAATAGTGGCCACAGAATTAGCAAAAGCTTATGTACAGATTGTTCCGTCAGCACAAGGAATAAGCGGATCCATCTAAAAGGTATTGGATCCAGAGGCATCAGTTGCAGGTGAATCATTTGGCGGGAAGCTGGTTGGAACAATTAAAAAAGTATTGGCAACGGCCGCTATAGGAAAAGCACTGTCAACGGCAATTTCTGAGGGAGCCGCTCTTGAGCAGTCCTTAGGAGGAATTGAGACGCTGTTCAAAGAATCGGCAGATAAGGTAAAGGCAAATGCAGCACAGGCGTACAAAACAGCCGGAATGAGTGCAAATGAGTACATGGAGCTTACAACCAGCTTTTCTGCGAGTCTTCTGTCATCGTTAAGTAACGATACAGCGAAAGCAGCAGATGTAGCAGACATGGCAATGGTGGATATGTCTGATAATGCGAACAAGATGGGTACCAACATGGAAGATATCAAGAATGCATATCAGGGATTTGCAAAACAGAACTACACGATGTTGGACAACCTGAAACTTGGATACGGCGGAACAAAAACGGAAATGGAACGTTTGCTGGCAGATGCACAGAAGATAACAGGAGTAAAATATGATATCGACAATCTGGCAGATGTATATTCAGCGATTCATGTAATACAGGGACAGCTGGATATCACAGGCACAACAGCCAAAGAAGCAGCAACAACCATATCTGGATCATTTAATGCTATGAAAGCGGCGGCTCAGAATGTTATGGGAGAAATTGCTCTTGGAATGGATGTTGGTCCAGCACTGAGTGCATTGGCAGATACTACAGTGACCTTCTTAGTAGGAAATTTACTTCCGGCTATTTGGAATGTGCTTTCGGCTTTGCCAGGGGCGTTGATCACATTTGTCGAATTACTGATTCCGCAATTGGTGGCGGCAATTATGCAGTTTATTCCACAACTTACAACAGGAATTACGACGGCACTTCCAATGCTGGATGGTTCAATGGTACAGATGTTCAACCAAATGGTGATTGCTATAAGAACACAGCTTCCAGTGATGCTATTACAGGGAGTTACAATAATTACAAATATCATAAATGGAATATTGCAGAATTTACCGCAGTTGATCACTACGGCAGGGACATTAATATCACGCTTCGCAAGTGCAATTATGCTGGCATTTCCGAAAATTTTGGAGGCTGGTGCAAGATTAATAGTATGGCTTGTGAATGGTATAATACAAAATTTACCGGCAATCGCAACGGCAACAGTACAGGCTATAACAACCATAACACAAACGATAGGACAGAATATGCCAAGGTTTTTGCAAAAGGGTATCGAAATTATTGGTAGACTTGCAGCAGGATTAGTACGGGCTATACCAACATTGGTTGGTACGATACCTTCCATTATTGCAGCTATATATAATGCATTTACAGGAACTGACTGGTCTTCTATTGGACGAAATATCATTAGTGGAATTGCATCGGGACTAAAAAGTGCAGGGCATATGTTATGGGCTGCTGTTAAAGGAGTGCTGGGAAGCTTTAAAGACAATGTATTGGAATTCTTCGGAATTCATTCCCCGGCAAGATGGGGCGTGTTTGTCGGAAATATGATTGATGCTGGTGTGGCCAATGGAGTTATTGGAAAGCTTCCACTGGTAAATGCAGCGGCAAATAAGCTTACAGAAATGGCTTCCAGCCCATTCTCAGAGATGAAAATGGGGTATACGGTAAGTGGAGATAGCAGCGGAAATTCAGGAGAAGCAGTAAATAGACTGGATACGTTGATCACATTGTTAAGAGTTCTTATTGAAAATAGACAGAATGGAAATGAAACGTTGAGTAACAGAGAACTAATTCGTGCTCTAAGAGATATGGGGGTTGTATTTGCATGATAGAAATAAAATATGTATGTTCCAATGGAAAAGAATACAACCTGATCGGTAACCGGATGCGTCCAACATCCGGTTATTTTCATGAATATGAATGGGAGCCTTCTGTAACTGAAAATGCAATTGGCGTAGATGTGTACGGATTTGAAAAAAGTCCGAAGACATATAAGATTACATTAACAATAAGAGGAAAGCTGGAAGAAAGAAAAAACCTGCTGGATGAATTGACGAACTGCTGGGAATATGATGTGGCGAACCTTACACCTGGAAAGATATACTTCGGAAAATATTATATAAATTGCTATATAAAAGAAATGACGAATAAAGTATCTGATACAAGGAACAATTGGACGGATTGTGAGATTAGCATATATTGCCCGTATCCAATGTGGGTAGAGGAATTGAGCAAAAGCTTCTATGCGGCTTCGGAGAATTCTGAAAGTGAATATGAATATTTGGATTATCAGTATGATTACAAATATGATTATTCGAAACCAGCGACCGGAGCGGAAACGTGGAATATAGAACATTATAGGAAGAGTAATTTCAAAATGATTATATATGGTCCGTGTGTAGATCCTAAAATTATGATCGCAGATCAAGAATATCAAGTGTTTGATACCCTTGAAGTAAATGAACATATAGTAGTTGATAGCAGGCACAAAAAGGTGATGAAATATAAAACCGATGGTACAGAGGAAAATATATTTTATAAGAAATCTACACAGAGTTCTATTTTTACAGAAATACCAGAAGGTGAATTATTAGTTAGTTGGGATGGAACATTCGGCTTTGACATAACTGTATTCAAAGAAAGGAGCGTGCCGGAGTGGAGCTGATAAAAACAGATCTACAAGGAACAGCAATTGGATACGTGGAAAAAATGGATATTGATTTCGAAGTTGGAGAAGATGAAAGCGATAGCATTAATGATTTCCAACTGGAAATGAAAAGACGGAATTGGGATGATTCTATAAAATATGGAATAAGAGTCTATGCGGATTGCACAGAATTTGGTGGTATCGTGCGGGAGATAGGCACAGATTCTTCGGCAAATGTAATATATGCAAAAGGCTATACATGGCGAGGAATGATGACCAAAAAAATTATAGAACCGTTATCAGGAGAAGATTATGCAACAGCAACAGGTGAATTGAATGCTGTTATAAAAGATCTGATAGAAAAAGCATTTCCAGGATTATTTTATGGAGTAGATATTGATACAGGTGTAAAAGTGACAAATTATCAATTCGAAAGGTATTGCAGCTTGCATTCAGGATTGAAAAAAATGTTGGAATCTGTTGGATATCGGTTGGATATTAAATATAAAGAAGAAGGAAAAACAGGTCATGTATATGTAGGTGCTGTGCCAATACAAGATATGTCTTCAGAATATGAATTCACAAACGACAATAATATGAGCTTTACAACAGATGATAATAGGCGCGGTGTGAATCACCTGATCTGCTTGGGAAAGGGAGAACTGAAGGATAGGACGGTAGTACATCTATATGTAGATAACAATGGAAAAGTCTCTCAAACACAATATTATACAGGCGCAGATGAAATTACAGAAACGTATGACAATAATGGAGTGGAAGAGGATGAATTACTGAAAAACGGGACAAAAGAGCTTGAATCCAGAAAAGATAATAAGACCTACAATATGAAAATCGTCAAAATAGAAGAAAATTTGGAAGTAGGAGATATTGTAGGGGGAAAAGATTATCTGACAGGAATCAGTGCAAAAAAGCCAATAGCGAGAAAAGTATGGACGGTTTCATCGGGAAAAGAAAAGATAGATTATAAGCTGAAAGGAGAATCCTAATGGAGATAATCACAGGTTATACAGGGAAGCCGCATATCACAGCAGAACAGGCAAGAGATCTAAATCAGGGGATTGTTGGGACAAGTTCTTATGTGATGAATGTTGGACAGAAGTTGAGACTGGAAGTGAAGTCAAATAATGAGTTGGCAATGTATGATGGTATATTGGTGCATCAGGGATGTGCTGCATCAATCAAGAAAAATACATATGACACACTTACTATTGAAAATGGAACACAAGGGATGAAACGCATTGATCTGATCGTGGCCAGATATTCGAGGTCAGCCGGATCGGGTGCGGAATCAGTAGAAGTAATTGTGATCAAAGGGACTCCAGTGGCATCTAACCCAGAAATCCCAGCGTATAGAACGGGAACGGTTCAACTGGGAGATACGGTAGATATGCCATTGTATAAAGTTAGAATTGAAGAACTTAGTATTAAAAGTGTGGATAAGTTATTCGAAGAGGTGGATAATCTTGGAAAACTATCTGGGAAATGTGCTTATGCATGGAACTATTATACAGCACCAGAAATTGTAGTGCAGGCAGGTACACGATACACATTAAGAAAGGACACAATAAAAACAGCGGGAGGATTATGTGTAGTAAATGTATATGGAGCAATAAAGACATCAGAAAGCGCAGCGGCAGCAGTATTGGAAGTTACAATTGATGATGAATATTCAGATGCAGAATATGTTCGGGCACGAACAATATCAACAAATGATATTGAAGTGAATGCAACGGAAATATTTAAGAACCTGGGTGCAGGAACGCATGAAATTGAGCTGAAATTGTATGTCGATGCATCTCAGAATGCATCTGCAACACTGTGTAAAGATCACACATATGGCATGAGTTGTATAGAAGTGTAGGAGGTGCGAGATGGCAATTGAATATTGTGTAATTGATCCGTTGAAAAGAACTATCAACATTCCAGCATCACAGAAAACACTTGGGGCACAGTCGGACAAAGATTCAGAAAGAAGATACTTTCAGTGTCCTAAGATTGTGGGCGATAATATAGATCTTACAAAGGCAAAGATATATATTAATGCACAAAATGCATCTGGATCAGTATCCGGAAAGGATAGATATGAAGTAACAGATATTAAAGAAGAAGGAGATAATGTAACATTTTCATGGTTAATATCAAGAAAGATAGTTGCATACAAAGGAAAAGCAAAATTTAGCGTCTGTGTAATGGTAAATTCTGAAGACAAAGAATGGAATACAACCATTGCTGAAGGAGAAGTGCTGGAAGGATTGGAGCTTACGACACCGGAAGAACGTGAAGAGAGAGGGCAGGATTTTCTGGCGGTTCTTACAGCAGATGCAGATGCAGAAGAAGAGAGCATAGAAGCTGGTAAAAGCGGATATGTGAAAGGAAAAAAAGTAAAAGGAAAACTGTCAAATGAAAATGATTTTGCTGTAACCCTTAATAATCCAGAACTGGCTACGACGATTATTAATATACCAGGATTTGGACAGTCGAATCTACCAGTGATTAAACATACGGGTGTGATTAAATTAAAAGATACAAGTAAACCTGTATTGATAAAAGGAGAGAATACAAAAGAGTTTTCATGTACAGAAGTTGCAAGTCGATATGGAGATGCAGAACCGGAAGATGTGAAAGCGGGAAAGACTTTTACTTCCTCTTCAGGAATAAAAAAAGAGGGAACTAGAGTAGAAAATGGAAAGGTAGCACAAGGCACAGTAAAAGGACAAGGAATAGATGATATTACTATCAATACTGGGTTAAGTAGCGTTTCAGTGTTTGTACTATATGCCAAAGTAACTACAACAAATCGAACAGGTCTTCAAACATTATATTATGATCAGAATGGAATACAGGCATTAGGAATCAAATATAGCTCATATCTTTCAACACCATCAACTGAACATGGCGAAGTTGATGTAAATAATGGAACAGTAACATATAAACCAAAGAATGGAACAGAAACAACAAACTTGATTTCGGATAAAGAGTATAGATGGATAGCAATTGGATAGGAGAACATAAAATGAAAAAGTTTGGAAAAGCGATGATTGCAGTATTATTAATGGCAGTAATGACAGTACCGGTAAGTGCGGAAACAAGACAGTATACAGGTAGTAAAAGTAATTGGAACATGTGTGGGGTGCAATACGGAAAATGGTACAATGCCTGGAAGAACTGGAAAGATAAATCTAAGAACGCAGTTATACTTCCAGATCTGGATGAAGATAAGCCAGTTATTACACTTGTAGCACCAAATATTACAGAAGCAAAGTATCAGCACAAGTGCCCTTATTATGGCATGCACCCTGAACTTATTATCCGTTGGGATGAAGTTTCGGGAGCTGAGAGCTATGAAATAGAAGTGACAAAAGCGGATGGAACGGTACTTGACTATACATCTACATATACGTCTTTGATTGATCGTGGAGAGTGTCCAAGAGTATATATAGAATCTACGAGTACGTGGACATCTGCAACGGTCAAAGTTAGGGCGGTAAACGGAAACGAAAAAAGTGAGTGGAGTACACCGAGATCAATCAGTTGTGATATGTTGCATTTTTAAAGAAAGGAAGTTTGAGCCATGAATAATATCATTATGGTAGATCTGGACTCAACATTTGTAAAAGCATCTGGTATCTGGCAATGGGACTATGGACAGATATTGCGGATGCAAGGGAAAAAGTTTCCGAAGGCAGTAGAAGTACATTTTTCTCTGAACGATAAAGGCGGGAATGCTGTTACCAGAATAGGAACAACAACAGATGGAGCTACGGATGTTCCTATACCAGATTCATTTTTAGAAAATAGTGGTTGTACGAAAGATTATATCGTATATGCATTTTTGTATTTGGCTGATGAATCTAAAGGAAGTACAGAGTATAAAATTGCAATGCCAATAAAAGCGAGACCAAAACCAGAGATACCAGGAACACCAGACGAACCAGAGTTGTTCCGAGAAGTTATAAAAAATGTCAATGAAGCGGCAGAGCGAGCAGAAACAGCGGAAGAAAATGCAAGAAACAGTGCACAAACAGCTACAGAAAAGGAAGAAAGTACAGAAAAAAATGCTAAAGAAGTAACTGAGGCAAAAGAACATATAGATGAAGCGATAAAAACATTTGATAAAGATTCGTCGGAAAAGCTGGAAAAAATAAATGCGGCAAAAAAAGATACAGAATATTATGCAGGAATGGCAGAGCAAATTGCAACGAAGAATGGATTTTGCCAGATGGAAATAAATGAAAGTGGCCATATTATTTTGAAACGAACAGACACTATTGCGGATAATATAAATTTTGCACTAAATGAGAAGGGACATTTGGAGGTGGAGATAAAATGAGTATTATTGAAACAGATCTTGGAGCAGCAACAGCGTATGCTGAAGCGGTAGAAGCGGGATATAAAGGCACAAGAGAAGAATTCGGAAAATTGCTTGCAAATTTTGTTGGCTCTGCAACAGAAGTAGAAGAAAACAGAACAGCGGTGGAAAAGATAAAAGAAGAGTTAGAAAATACAGTAAATGTATTTGATCAGCATGTTAGTGATAAAACAGATGAAGCAAATAAGGAAATAAAAGAAGCCACAGATGATGTAAAAGGGAAGGCAATAGAATCTGTTGAAAGTGCCAGAGACGAAGGAAAAAGTGCAATAGCGGCAGCAGTGGAGGAAGGAAAGAAAAACTTTGTGACAGATAAGAATTTGGAAGAAGAAGGGAGAGCTGCTGATGCGAAGGCTGTAGGTGATGTTGTTGGTCAACTAAAGGAAGATTTGGATGAAGTAATAAAAGAAGGAATATCGGATAATCTTATTGAGAATTTGAGCGAAACATTAATGAGTAATAATCCGGGAGTATCACGAGATGTAAGCGATAATAAAATAACTGTAACTTGCGACAATGCCATTACGTATGGAAGTGCATCAATATCTGATTTCAAATTTAGAAAAGGGATGATATATGTTATAGGTTGCGATGTTGTTGAAGTGCAAAACGAAGCGGTGCCCGTTATGGCGATTAGGGATGGCCAGGGGATAATACTGGAAAAAATATCTGATGGTACATTAGGAACTTTTGAAAAAAGATATGTTGCAACTGGAAATGAAAGTATAATAAGTTTTTTTGCTACAATGTCTCATGCTGCACCGAAAGCATCAGCTACATTTGCGAACGTTCATATTAGAGAATATGAATTGGCTGATGCAAGAAAAAAAATAGATATCTTGGATGGAAGAACAAAAAAATTGGTAAACTTATTTAACAAGGATGATGTCGAGTATGGGCGAAGAATTGCAGCGGATGGCAAAACCCTTGAATTCGATATGAACTATGTAATTAGTAATTACATACCGTGCAAAGAATCGGATGTATTACGAAGATGGGTTGATGGCACAGCGTCCTTCAACGGTAATTATATTTGGGGATATGATAGTGAAAAAAAGAGAATTGGAGTATTATATTGTGAACCAAAGACTGAAAAAATAAGATTGCATTTTGATGGATCGGAGGCAACAAGTTTAGCGTATATAAGAATTTCGGTGAAAGTATCCGACATTGAAACAACGATGATTACTGTTAATGAAAAAATGGGGGATGAGTATACACCGTACAAATATTCGCTCAAGGACGCTTATGACATAATACGGAATTTGCATAATGTAAATAACAATATAATTACAATCGAGGTTAGCGAAAATAAATACATAACTACGAAAAATGATTCCATCGATATAAACGAATTTGTTTTTGATGCTGGTTATGTAAGTGCTGTCTCAAAATGTGAAAGTGGCGATAGATACTTAGTAAGCGGTGCAAGCGGGGATGCTCCTAGATTATGGGCGTTTGCTGATGCAAACGGGAAATGTTTAGCTAGATCGGATAATAATATTGCGCAAAATAATATAAGTTTGGTCGCACCTGAAGGGGCTGCATATGCAATTTTCAATGCACACAATGTAAAAGGCGAATATTCTTTTGAAAAAAAGGTGGATTATAGTTTAAGCACACAGTACATTATGAATAAAATAAAAAGACAGGAAGCTAAAGAGGATGATTCGAATAACATTTCTGAAAAGTACAGCTATAATTTTGAGTATGATGAACCTGAAAAAATTCCAGTAGGTGATGACGCATTATCGTATGATGACTTTATAGGAAGAACATGGGAAGTATTAAGGGGACAATATCCGAATGAAATTACTAGAGAAATAATTTGTAAAGACACAAGTAATACATTTAATATTTATAAGTATATATTTCAACCGAAATTTTACAAGAAAACTGTATTCCTTTGTGCCGGGATGCATGGTGATGAGTATGAAGGTTTCTGGGGATTATATAGATTCATGGAGTTGTTGTATAACAAAAGTTATAAAATAGATGGCTTGAGAAGAATAAGACATGATGTTAGATTTGTGATTATTCCAGCATTAAATCCGTATGGAATAACACATAAACAAAGATATAATTCTGAGAATGCCGATCCAAATTATAATTACGATGTACGATTTTCCGATTCGAATTATAGACATAGTGGTACAGTTCCATTTCAATATAATGAAGTCAAAGCTGTTAAGACGATATTAGAAGAATATGGAAAAGAAATAGTATTGCACTGTGAATTCCATACAGATCCATACCAAGCAGAGGTTGGAAATTATGTAGAATGCTTGAGTGAAAGTATATTATATAAGCCATTGTATAATTTGACATTGGACAACAGAGCAAATTTAAAAGAAAAATATAATTTTACAGCAACTTATTCGAATGTTGTCTATCCAACAATGGGATCTAATGTCTTTCGGTATATGGAAGAAGTGTGGAATATTCCATCAGCGATAATAGAAGCAAGCGTTGGATTTTTCGCAAATTCAGGGACGGAAAAACAAATGAAAAGTGTAGTAGAATGGTATGTAAATGCAATTATTGAATTGATTCATCTAGTTACCTAAATCTTCCGTTATTTTACTATTTCTTACCACTAAAACACAACAAAAAAAGGAAGGGAGTAATTACACTCCCTTGTCTTCTAGCCACTGATCCAGAGCTTTTCGAACGCACCAACTGATAGAACGTTCTTCCCGCTGGCAGTATTTGATAACACGATCCAGCTGCTCTGGGGTGAAACTGACGGATTGTTTGATAGCTTTTTCGCCATCTGGTTTTCTTGGTCTTGCCATGTTACCACCTCCGTAAGACCTATTATAACGGTGGTAAGAGATGGTAACAAGGAGTTTTGGTGATTTTATGGCTCAAGATTTTTCACGCACCAATTTTAGTGAACTAGATGAACTGAAAAAAAGTATGAAAAAGTATGAAAATTGTATTATAATTATATTGTCTAGGGAAAAGTATAGCTGGCCGGAGAAACTGATACAGTTTCTTTCGGTAAGTGCCAAGCGTTTTATACGCTTGGTTTTTCTGTATGTAAAGCTCTTTTTAAATCAACACATCATTATGATATTTATTAACTTATTTGCAAAAATCACCGAAAAATCAGAATTTGTTATAATCGTAAGCACAAAAGAAAATTTTATGATATAATAAATATATATTAAAAATTAAATATGGAAACAATAAAAAGCGGAGTTGAACTCCTGCCCACCAAGCAAAGTAGTTCAACTCCTACACCACAAAGGGTATGGGCATATTATAGCATATATCCCTCCCTTTGTGTACACAAAATGGAGGGCTTTTTTATGCGCGAACGATTTGTGAACGAATTTATGACCAAGATTGAAGGAAAGATTTCTGATGATAATCTGAAGATTGTGTACCAGCAGTTGATTATATTCGTAGGAGAGTATGAGATTTCTCCAAGGAATACGGAAGTTGTGCTATATGAGGGATACCTTCCGGAATGCTACAAGATTTTCTTTGTTACCAGGAAGATTGAAGGCATGAGCATGAAGTCTCTGGAATTGTATAATATGGTTTTGCGAGATTTCTTCTACAATGTTAATAAGCCATTTGAAGAAATAAGCACAAACGATATCAGGTTATACCTGTACAATACGCAGCAGACAAGAAAGATATGCAATGCTACATTAGATGGAAGAAGAACGATAATACATGTGTTCTGCGAATGGGCGGCCAACGAAGGGTACATAGGCAGCAATCCATGCCGGAATATTAAGCCGATTAAATATGAAAGACCGAAAAGGAAGCCGCTTACAGGACTTGAGTTGGAAATGGTAAGAAATGCTTGTAAGACACTTAAAGATAAGGCCATTGTTGAAATGTTCTATAGTACGGGATGCCGGGTGACAGAACTGGAAAGGCTGAATGTATCCGATGTAGATTTTCTGAGAAAAGAAGTTTATCTCTTTGGAAAAGGAGATAAACATAGAATATCGTACCTAAATGCTAAAGCAGAGCTTGCACTTAGAAACTACCTAGCATCAAGGGATGATAATGATCCGGCATTATTTGTATCAGATCGGCGCCCACACGGACGAATGAAAAAAGAAGCGATTGAAAAACGTGTAAGGAAGTTAGGAGAAGCTTCTGGGATTGGAAGAAGGTTGTATCCGCATCTTATACGACATACGACAGCAACAGACGGATTGGAAAGAGGAATGCCAGTAGAGGAAGTACAGCAGATTCTGGGACATGTTAATATCGGAACTACCATGATTTACGCAGAAGTTTGTAAGGAAAATGTAAAAAATAGTCATAGAAAATGTATTGTGTAAGGATAGACAATAGGATTGAGGATTTTCTCTTTCTGCTGTATAATGGCGGTGGAAGGAGCGTGTTGGAATGAACAATATGACTGAGCAAATTGAGAATTTGCTAAAAGAGAGTGGACCTTTAACACAGAAGCAGATAGCTGAAGCGTTAAATATTACAGCGGGATCATGTGTGATAGGTGTGAAAAAACTTATTGAAGAGGGAAAAGTAACTCAAGTTAGTTCACATAGTAAAAGAATGTATTATTTCATTAATAAAGAAGCAACATACAAAGATGTATCTAATATGCACAATGAAATAGCAAAAGAAACAGTAAATGCAAAAGATACATACGAGGATCTCAAAGAAAAATATGATGAGGTCAACAAAAATGTTAATGGGTTGTATGCAAATATAATATCCATTATAGCTGTGTTTGTTGCAATTTTTGCTTTGATTACAGTTAATGCGAACATTACATTTAATCTTACAACTCAGAATATGTGTGATGTGTTTTGGGGAATAGTAAAAATAAACATATTTGTAGTGATATGTATAATAGCAATGCTTGGTGCAACGAGAATTATTATTATAAATCCGTTGATTAAAGAAAAGAAAGACAAGAGAGGTTAATGCCTCTCTTTTTCTATGCAGAAAGGAGAATACATGGAAATCAGAGCAAGACCGTAAGGTCTTATTTTTATGCATATTAATATAGAAGAATCGAGGTACATAAGGTGTATGTAGATGCAGATACAATTATTACAGCAGGAAGTGTAATTACAGCTGTTGCAGTTATTTTTTCGGCTGTATTTGCAGCGTATAAGTGGTACTTGAAACAAAATGAACAAGATAAAGAAATAGAGAAAATGAAATCAGAACAATGCTTGCTTACATATGGGATTCTTGCTTGTTTGAAGGGGCTGAAAGAACAGGGATGTAATGGCCCGGTTACAGAAGCAATTGACAAGATTGAAAAACATGTTAATAAGCAGGCACATGATCAGGAGGGATGATTATGGATATTAGTACAGTAGGAACAGTAATAGGAATTGTAGCAATTTGCTATGTAATTGGTATGGGTTGTAAGGCATCTGAAAAAGTACCTGATAAATGGATCCCAGTAACTATGGCTGTATGTGGTGGAATTCTTGGTGTGGTTGGACTTTATACAATGCCAGATTTCCCGGCCGGAGATGTTATTAATGCAATTGCAGTAGGAATGGCAAGCGGATTGGCAGCAACAGGGGTTAACCAGCTGTATAAGCAACAGTGTAAATAAGAAAGGAGATACAGTATGAGTATGAATGGAATTGATATTAGTAATCATCAGAAAGGAATCGATTTATTAATGGTTCCTTGTGATTTTGTGATATGTAAAGCGACAGAAGGAACAACATTTATTGATAAATATTGTGATGGATTTATGCAGCAAGCAATGGCTCTCGAAAAGAAGGTCGGAGTGTACCATTTTGCAAGCGGAAAAACATCAGGAAAAGAAGAAGCGGATTTCTTTTTGAAAAATGTACAAGGATATATTGGTAAAGCAATACTGATTCTGGATTGGGAAGGAGAAGCGGTAAAGAAAGGCGTAGGATATGCCAAAGAGTTCCTTGATCGTGTATTGGAGAAGACCGGAATCAAACCGATGCTGTACAGCTATAACAACTGTGTAAATGCTTACGATTGGACATCTGTTAAGAATGCAGATTACGGCCTGTGGAATGCCGGATACTACAAAGGGTATGCAGAGATGGGTTACACCCCGGAAGCACCTCTGAAAGGCGGTCTTGGAGCATGGGGAAGCTGTGCTATGTATCAGTATACCTCCAGCGGAAAGTTATCCGGTTGGACTGGCCATCTGGACTTAGATGTATTTTATGGTGACAGGGAGGCGTGGGACAAATTCGCTGGCGGATCAGTAGGAGCAGGAACTGCGACCGCTACACCAGCACCAGCCCCAATGCCGCAGGTAACACCTACCAACCAGTCAATGAAAAATGCGCAGGTGCATATTAACAATTTCACAGGAGCTGGGATTGCTACTGATGGCCTGAACGGTCCTCAGACACGTAAAGGTTTAATCATGGCATTACAGACTGCATGCAATCTGGATTATAGTTCCGGTTTAACTGTAGATGGTAAGATCGGTACCAAGACCAATAATGCACGTGGACTCCATTACGTAAAACGTGGAGAGACACAGTATCTGGTTACATTTGTTGAGATTGGACTTACTGCCCTTGGATATTACAGCGGAGCAGTTGAAGCACCTGGAATCTTTGGAAATGGATTGGAAAATGCCGTGGATAAATTTCAGAAAGATGTTGGAATTAATAATGATAGAATTGCTGGAAGAAATGTAATGGATATGATTTTAAGGAAAATGGGATGCATATAAAAAGTCGCAAAAGCAATTTGCCCCCTTTTTGCCCCTTTTTTGAATAATGAGTAAAAGAAAATGCCGGAAACGCTTAAGTTTCCGGCATTTTTTCGATTAAGTTCACTGCGGATAGTGGGACTTGAACCCACACGAGGTCACCCCCGCAAGATTTTGAGTCTTGTGCGTCTGCCATTCCGCCATATCCGCATGGCATATGTTGCTACACAACAAAATAAATTATAACTATAAATTTAATATATGTCAATCCTTTTTTGAAAAAATGAGAAGAAAAGGAGGAAAGAAAAATTAACCTTTTAAAAATGCCCGGATTGGTGTATAGTAAGATAGTGATTTTATAAGAAAAAAGAACTATTAAGAACTATTAGGTGGAGAGACAAAATGAGCAGTAAAATTATGCTGATTGATGGCCACAGTATTCTGAACCGTGCCTTTTATGGTCTGCCGGATCTTACGAATGCAGATGGTCTTCATACAAATGCGGTATATGGATTCCTGACGATAATGTTTAAGCTTCTTGAAGAAGAAAAGCCAGAATATCTTACGGTGGCGTTTGACGTTCATGCCCCGACATTCAGACATAAAATGTATGTAGAATATAAAGGGACCAGAAAGCCAATGGCAGAAGAACTCAGACAGCAGGTTCCGGTGATCAAAGAAGTACTTCATACAATGGGTGTTAAGACGATCGAATGCGCCGGTCTGGAGGCAGATGATCTGATCGGAACGCTTTCAAAACGTTGTGAAACAGAAGGAATGGAAGTAACGGTTATTTCAGGTGACCGAGACCTTCTGCAGCTTGCAACGGAACATGTTAAGATCAGAATTCCAAAGACAAAGCAAGGCAGAACAGAAATTGAAGATTATTATGCAAAAGATGTACTGGAACGATATCAGGTGACGCCAAAAGAATTTATTGATCTGAAGGCGCTGATGGGAGATACGGCAGATAATATTCCGGGAGTGCCAAGTATTGGAGAAAAGACAGCGACAAAAATCATTACACAGTATCATTCCATAGAAGAAGCACATGAGCATGTGGAAGAATTAAAACCGCCAAGAGCATCAAAAGCATTGAAGGAACATTGGGATCTTGCGGTGCTTAGTAAAGAACTTGCTACTATTAATATAGAAGCGGAATTTCCATATGATCTGGAAGAAGCAAAGCATGGAAATATGTATACAGAAGAAGCATATGTATATTTTCAAAAACTGGAATTTAAGAATCTTCTTTCCAGATTTGATATTGCGGCACCGGCCAATAAGATAGAAGATGGGTTTCAGGTGATCGCATCAAAAGAAGAGGCTGAAAAGGTTTTTGAAAAAGCAAAGACTGCTGTAACGGTAGGTGCAGTTACGTTTAAAGATCTTGAGAATGTGTTGCCGCTGTTTGTTAATCAGGCGGGGATAGGCGGCGTCGGACTCTCTTTTTCAAAAGAAGATATTTACTGCATCAAAGTAGAAAAGGATATAACAGCAGACTGGCTGTTGGAAGAGCTCGCAGAGGTGGCTGAAAAAGCTGGTACATTTGCAATGTTTGACATAAAACAAAAGATGCGGGAAATTCAGATTCGGAATCAGAAAAATTGTTTTGATGTAAATGTAGCGGCATATCTGCTGAATCCACTTAAGAATAATTATACATGGGAAGATGTTGCGAGAGAGCATCTGGATCTTATGGTTGATGAAAAGATAGAAACGGATATGAAAGTCTGCTATGAAGCATATGTTAATTTTGCAGCAGTAGAGATCTTGAACAGAAAATTGCAGGATGCACAGATGGATCATTTGTTCCAGGATATAGAGATGCCGCTGGTATTTACATTATATGATATGGAGCAAAATGGTATCCGTATAGAAGCAGATGCCTTGAAGCAATATGGCGACCAGTTGGTTGGTAAAATCAATGAATTAGAAAAAGATATTTATCAGGAAGCCGGAGAGACATTTAATATTAATTCTCCGAAACAGCTGGGAGTTGTACTGTTTGAAAATATGAAACTTCCGGGAGGAAGAAAGACAAAGACTGGTTATTCTACGGCAGCAGATGTACTGGAAAAACTGGCTCCGGAATATCCGGTTGTAGCGAAGATTCTTGAGTACCGGCAATATACAAAATTGAAGTCCACATATGCGGACGGTCTGGCGAATTACATTCAGGAAGATGGAAGGATTCATGGTAAATTTAATCAGACGATTACAGCAACCGGAAGAATCAGCAGTACAGAACCGAATCTTCAGAATATACCGGTCAGGATGGAACTTGGACGTCTGATACGAAAAGTATTTATTCCGAAAGATGGATACCGGTTTGTGGATGCAGATTATTCGCAGATTGAACTTCGTGTACTGGCACATTGCTCAGGGGATGAACATTTGATCCAGGCATACAAAGAACAAAGCGATATTCACCGTATTACAGCATCTCAGGTATTCCATATACCGTTTGACGAAGTAACACCGCAGCAGAGACGCAATGCGAAAGCGGTAAACTTTGGTATCGTATATGGAATCAGTTCATTTGGACTGAGCCAGGATCTTAGCATTACAAGAAAAGAAGCCGCAAAATATATTGATGATTATTTTGCAACTTATCCGGGAATCAAGACTTTCCTGAATGATGCAGTGGCACATGCGAAAGAAAAAGGCTATGTGGTGACATTATTTGGAAGACGGAGACCGGTTCCGGAACTTTCTTCCAGCAACTTTATGCAAAGGTCTTTTGGAGAACGTGTGGCTATGAATTCCCCGATTCAGGGTGCGGCTGCAGATATCATTAAGATTGCAATGATCCGGGTGAATCAGAGATTAAAGGACCAGAAGATGAAGTCAAGACTGGTTTTACAGGTTCATGATGAACTTTTAATTGAAGCATATGAACCAGAGCTTGAAGAAGTTCAGACGATTTTAAAAGAAGAAATGGAACATGCGGCTGATTTAAAAGTACCGCTTGAAATAGATATGCATACAGGAGACAACTGGTACGAAGCAAAATAAGAGGTGTAAGAGATGAAAATTATTGGAATTACCGGAGGAGTAGGAGCAGGAAAAACACAGATTCTGGAGTATTTGAACAACAAATATGGAGCAACGATCTGCATGGCTGATGAAGTGGGAAAAAAGCTGCAAAAAAAGGGAACAGAATGCTTTGATGAAATCGTGGCACATTTTGGAGAAGAGATTCTAGATGAAAAAGGTGAACTTGATCGTAAGAAACTGTCAGATATCGTATTCGCAGACCGTGTGGAACTGTCTGTGTTAAATGGAATTGTGCACCCGAGAGTAAAAGAAGAAATTCAGAAAAAGATTGCAAAAGAAGAAAGAAAAAATACAAATCTTATGCTGATTGAAGGAGCTCTTCTGATTGAAGATCATTATGAAGAAATCTGTGATGAATTGTGGTATGTATATGTAGAAGATTCCATCCGCAGAAAACGTTTGAAATATGCAAGAGGATACGAAGACAGCAAGGTGGATCAGATTTTTGAAGCACAGCTTCCGAAAGATCTTTTTATGCGCCATTGTGACCGGGTGATTGATAACAGCGGACAGTTTGAAGAGACAAAGATCCAGCTGAATAAGATCGTGGAAGATTTATAAGAAAGGCAGATATTATTTAATATGAGATTATGCAGCATTGCAAGTGGAAGCAGTGGAAATTGTATTTATGTAGGAGATGATCAGACCCATCTTCTGGTTGATACAGGTATCAGCAAGAAGAGAATAGAAGAAGGATTGACAAAGCTGGATATAAAAGGGGATGAACTAGAAGGAATTCTGGTTACCCATGAACATATAGATCATATTCAGGGACTGGGCGTGTTTAGCAGGAAATATGAGATCCCGATCTATGCGACACCTGGAACTATCCAGGGGATTAAAAATTGTAAAAGCCTCGGAAAACTTCCGGAGGGACTTTTACATGAGATAGAAGTGGATCATCCGTTTGAACTGGGAACATTAAACGTGGACCCATTTGCCATTTCCCATGATGCAAATGAACCGTCCGGATACCGGATTAACAGTGGGGAAAAAGCAGTTGCGGTTGCAACAGACCTTGGAATATATGATGATTATACAGTGAATCACTTAAAAGACCTGAATGCGGTCGTTCTGGAAGCAAACCATGACATACATATGTTAGAAGTCGGACCTTATCCATATCCTTTGAAACGAAGAGTTATGGGTGATAAGGGACATTTATCAAATGAACTGTCAGGAAAGCTTCTTTGCGATATATTACATGATGATCTTCAATATGTAGTTCTGGGACATCTTAGTAAGGAAAATAATTACGAGGAACTTGCATATGAAACGGTCAAGCTGGAGATCAGTATCGGAGATAATCCATATAAAGGAGAAGATATTCCGATGATGGTAGCCAAAAGAGATCAAGTATCTGATATCATTACATTGTAAAATGCGATGAAAAAACGTGGAAGACAACAGGAGGAAAACAAATCATGAAAAAATGTGTAATTACAGTTGTAGGAAAAGACACCGTAGGTATTATTGCAAAAGTATGTGAATATCTTGCAGGGGCAAATGTAAATATCCTTGATATTTCGCAGACCATCGTAGATGGGTACTTTAACATGATGATGATTGTTGACGTAACAAATTGCAGTAAAGAGGTTGCTGTAGTTTCAAAAGAACTGGAAGAAATCGGAACTTCTATCGGCGTTGCCATTCACTGCCAGAGAGAAGAAATATTTGAAAAAATGCACAGATTATAAGAAAAGTTACTGAAAGGCAGGAAAGACACATGATAAACAGATACGAAGTATATGAGACAAATCAGATGATTGCAGAGGAAAATCTGGATGTACGTACCATTACTCTTGGAATCAGCCTGTTGGATTGCATTGATGCAGACCTTGATAAATTAAATGAAAATATTTATAACAAAATAACTACTGTTGCGAAGGATCTTGTAAAAACAGGAGAAGAAATTGAGCAGGAATTTGGAATTCCGATTGTAAATAAGAGAATTTCGATTACACCGGTATCACTGATTGGTGGTGCGGCATGTAAAAGCCCGGAAGATTTTGTGACCATTGCAAAGACGCTTGACAAAGCAGCAAAAGTAGTCGGCGTAAACTTTATTGGTGGTTATTCTGCCCTGGTTTCAAAATCTATGACAAAAAGTGATGAGAACCTGATCCGTTCTGTGCCACAGGCACTTGCATGCACAGACAGAATCTGCAGTTCGATCAATGTCGGATCTACAAAAACAGGTATTAATATGGATGCAGTACGTCTGTGCGGAGAGATTGTAAAGGCAACTGCAGAAGCAACAAAGGAAAATGATTCACTTGGTTGTGCAAAACTGGTAGTATTTTGTAATGCACCAGATGATAACCCGTTCATGGCAGGTGCATTTCTTGGTGTAACAGAAGGGGATGCAGTAATCAATGTCGGAGTCAGTGGACCTGGTGTAGTAAAACATGCGATTGAACAGGTGCGTGGAAAAGGATTTGAAGAATTATGTGAGACGATCAAAAAGACTGCATTTAAGGTAACACGAGTAGGACAGCTTGTCGCAGGAGAAGCTTCAAAGAGACTTGGCATTCCATTTGGAATCATTGATCTGTCTCTTGCACCGACACCGGCTATAGGTGACAGTGTGGCAGAGATTCTGGAAGAGATCGGCCTGGAACGTGTCGGAGCACCAGGGACGACAGCAGCGCTTGCCATGTTAAACGACCAGGTAAAGAAAGGTGGAGTTATGGCTTCTTCCTATGTAGGTGGTTTAAGTGGTGCATTTATTCCTGTCAGTGAAGATAAAGGAATGATCGATGCGGTAGAAATGGGAGCGCTTACGATCGAAAAGCTGGAAGCGATGACATGTGTATGTTCTGTGGGACTTGATATGATCGCGATTCCAGGAAAAACAACAGCAACAACTATTTCTGGTATCATTGCAGATGAGATGGCAATCGGTATGGTGAATCAGAAAACTACAGCAGTGCGTTTGATTCCTGTCATCGGAAAAGATGTAGGAGAGACAGCGGAATTTGGCGGATTGCTTGGATATGCACCAATCATTCCGGTGAATGAATATGACTGTAGTGCGTTTGTGAACAGAAAAGGAAGAATTCCGGCGCCTGTACACAGCTTTAAGAACTAAAAAATGAATAAAAACAGACAATCCATGATGCACCTTCTGGTAAAACGGATAAAGGAAAAGGTATCATAGATTGTCTGTTTTTTTATATACGAATAAGCTGCTTTTGATGTTCGTTTATAAATGAACCGCCGAATTTGTCTGTGATTACACTTTCATAGAGGTCGGATGCAAAGGTAGTCTGATTTAGCATACGAAGAGCCGCGGGCGAAAGACTTTCGGTCTGCGTAAGCTTGGTAATAATAGGAATAGAAGAATGTTCCTTCATTTTGCGCAGGATATCGGTATGCTCCCTGCAAAATCCCAGGACTCTGGCGTAACTGCAGGAAGTGCTTCGGTAAAGGGCCATATCTTCCTTGGTAATAGATAAAAGTATATGCAACAGACTTCTGCTAATCCGGCTGTAAGTCAATTCTTTGGTTTTTAAAAGTTCACAAAACTGTTCGTAGGACTGAAAATTGTTCCGGCAGCGGATGATACGGTTGGCAAGTTCAGGAGAGACATCCTGATATGCACACAAGGATGAGGCTGTTTCGCCAAGGAGCCGGTACTTTAATAACAGCGAAAAATCATCTGGTTCTACAGGACAAGATGTATTCCATGCATTTTGCAAAATTTGAAAAACCTCATCTGGAAGCTGCGATTTTAGAAGCTGCCAGGTTTGTGAAGAAGTATTAATGGCGTTTTCTCCGAAATTCCCGGAGATTTGTGGAATAGAGAGCTGCTTTAATGTATTGCGAATTGCAGATGCGGAACTCATATGGGCTTGAAGCGTTGTGTCGTGGTAATTGCAAGCCTGCCTTTTCAGGGTAACTGGAACAATGGAACTGTTAAGTCGTTGTAAAGCTTTTAAATATTCAATTCCTAAAATATTATTTGGATCAGACATCACTTCGGAGATAGAAGTGTCTCCGGTCAGTTCTTTAAGAGCCAGACATCTTGCGGCTGGAAAAGAAGCTCCACTTTTTAGTGCATTTTGTAAAAGCAGCCGGTATGAACCGGGTTCGGAAACCAGCAGCCGGGAAATGCGATCGAGTTGTTCTAAGTCTCCACATTCACTTCCAAAACATAAGCTGTCAATACAACCAAGACCGTCCAGGATTGCAACTGCACCAAGGGCGAAATATTCAGCACTGCCGGAAGCATAGCACACGGGGAGTTCAATGACTACGGAAGCACCGCAGGAAAGAGCCATATGGGCCCGGTGGTGTTTGGACAAAAGAGCCGGCATTCCTCTTTGCACATAATCGCCGCTCATAATGATAACAACCCGGTCGGCACCGGTCAGTTCTTTTGCTTTTTCAATGTGATAAAGATGTCCATTGTGAAATGGATTATATTCCGTGATAAGTCCAACAGTTTTCATAAGAATCTCCTTGTATAACAATATAAAATTGATTATACTATACAATAGTGGGGTATGCAAATGGGATGTTTACCCAGCGAAACTGGGAAGAAAGGAGGATGCATATTTTATGGAAGAGAATAAGAATGAGGAAGAACTCCTGGATGATGATATTGATTACGTGGAAGACAGGGAAGAACTGACGGAAGAACGTATCAAAGAAATGCTGGATGCCAGAGAGTATAAAGAATTAAAAGAAGAACTGGAAACAAATATGTATCCTGTAGACCTTGCGGAGATTCTGGAAGAATTTGATCAGAAGCATATGGTGCTGGTATTCCGTTTGCTTGCAAAAGAAGAAGCGGCCGAGACATTTTCTTATATGAACAGTGATATGCGTGAGATTCTGATCAATGCGCTGACGGACTCCGAGCTTGAAGAAATCATGGAAGAGATGTATCTGGATGATACAGTTGATGTGCTGGAGGAGATGCCGGCAAATGTTGTGGATAGACTTTTGATGGTTACCGATGAAGAAAAGCGTCAACGGATCAATCAGTTATTGCAATATCCGGAAGAAAGCGCCGGAAGCGTGATGAACGTAGATTATATCGGACTTCGACGTGAGATGACAGTTGCAGAATCTATTTTAAAGATACGCCAGGTAGGATTGAACCGTGAGACGATTTATACTTGTTATGTTACAGAACAGCGTCATCTGATCGGACAGGTCGATGTAAAGGAACTTCTGACAAGCAGTGAATCAAAAACAATCGAAGAGATTATGGATACGAATATGTTGTATGCCCGTACAACAGATGACCAGGAAGATGTGGCGAATATAATCACAAAATACGGTCTGATTGCACTCCCGATTGTAGATCATGAGAATTGCATGGTCGGTATTGTAACCGTTGATGATGCCATGCAGGTATTACAGGAAGAGACAACAGAAGATATCAGTATCATGGCCGGTGTAAATCCGAATGAAGACTCATATTTTGGGACATCGATCATTGATCATGTTAAAAGCCGTATTCCGTGGCTTTTGTTTCTGATGTTATCGGCAACGGTAACACAGATGATCATGAACAGTTATGAAAATGCACTTGCGTTAATGCCCCAGCTTGCAGGCTTTGTTCCGATGCTTACCGGAACCGGTGGAAACTGTGGATCGCAGAGTTCGACTCTGGTGATACGCGGACTGGCTGTTGGAGAAATTGAATTTTCCGATTTGTTCAAAGTAATCTGGAAAGAAATCCGGATTGCATTTTGTATCAGTATTATATTATCGGTAGTGAATGGAATCCGTATCATGCTGATGGGGCAGGGAGATGCGATGATGGCATTTACGATTGGACTTACCATGGCATGTACAGTATTGATTGCAAAAGTAGTAGGTTGTACGCTGCCGCTGATTGCAAAAAAAATCGGACTTGATCCGGCAATCATGGCAACGCCGCTAATTTCTACTCTGGTAGATATTAGTACGATCAGTGTGTATTTTGCAATTGTAAGCCGTGCATTTCATTTGTAACATTGTGAAAATGCAATATGTTTTGTTCAAAATATAGTGGATATTGTACATTGTACGCAAAAAGAGACATAAGATTACCGTAAGAACCCTTGTCCGCAGGGGTTCTTTGTATTATAATGACAATACTGAGAAAAATATTTGGAAAGGAGTCTATTTATCATGGGATTTATAGATGAAATCAAAGCGAAAGCAAAAAGTTGTAAAAAAACAATCGTTCTTCCAGAGAGCGAAGACATCAGAACTTATGAGGCAGCAGAGGCAATCTTAAAAGAAGGAACAGCTAATCTGGTCCTGATCGGAAGCGAAGAAGAGATCGCTAAGAATAAAGGAGATTTCGACATTACAGGAGCTACTATCGTAGACCCTGCTACATATGAAAAGACAGATGAGTATGTAGCAACACTTGTTGAACTGAGAAAGAAAAAAGGAATGACAGAAGAGCAGGCAAGAGAGATTCTTCTTACAAACTACTTATACTATGGTGTAATGATGGTTAAGATGAAAGATGCAGACGGAATGGTATCAGGAGCATGCCACTCTACTGCAGACACACTCCGTCCATGCCTTCAGATCCTGAAGACAAAACCAGGAACAAAGCTTGTATCTGCATTCTTTGTTATGGTAGTACCTGACTGCGACATGGGAGAGAATGGAACATTCGTATTCGCTGACTGCGGACTGAACCAGAATCCTACATCAGAAGAACTTGCAGCAATCGCTCAGTCTTCTGCAGAAAGTTTCAAACAGCTTGTTGGAGCTGATCCAAGAGTTGCTATGCTTTCTTACTCAACAATGGGAAGTGCAAAACACGATGATGTAACAAAAGTACAGGAAGCTGTTAAGATCGCAAAGGCAGAGAATCCGGATCTTATGTTAGACGGAGAGATGCAGCTTGATGCAGCACTTGTTCCTTCTGTTGGAGCAGCAAAAGCACCAGGAAGCCAGGTTGCAGGAAAAGCAAATACCCTGATCTTCCCTAACCTTGATGCAGGTAACATCGGATATAAACTTGTTCAGCGTCTTGCTAAAGCAGAAGCTTACGGACCAATGACACAGGGAATCGCAGCACCAGTTAACGACCTTTCAAGAGGATGCAGCGCTAAAGATATCGAAGGTGTTGTAGCAATTACAGCAGTTCAGTGCCAGAACCAGTAAGATTTGAGAAGGAGAAAATAGAATGAAAGTATTAGTAATCAACTGTGGAAGTTCATCTTTAAAATATCAGCTGATCGATATGGAGAATGAAAGTGTTCTCGCAAAAGGTCTTTGCGAAAGAATCGGAATTGAAGGTTCTGTATTGACACATAAACCTACTGGAAAAGACAAATATGTAGTAGAAACAGCTATGCCAGATCATAGTGTGGCAGTAAAACTTGTACTGGATGCCCTGATGGATGCAGAACATGGAGTAATTGAGAATACGGATGAGATTACAGCAATCGGACACCGTGTACTGCACGCAGGAACTGTTTACAGTGATGCAACACTTGTAACAGAAGATGTGAAAAAAGTTGTACGTGACTGCTTCGATCTTGGACCACTTCACAACCCGGCTAACCTGATCGGAATTGAAGCTTGTGAAGCAGCTATGCCAGGAAAACCGAATGTAGCAGTGTTTGATACAGCTTTTGGTATGAATATGCCACAGAAAGCAGCTATGTATGGTATTCCGTATGAATATTATGAAAAATACAGCTTAAGAAGATATGGATTCCACGGAACAAGTCATATGTTCGTATCTGGTGAGACATGCAAGATGCTTGGAAAAGAAGATGCAAAAGTTATCGTTTGCCATCTTGGTAACGGAGCAAGTATCTCAGCGTCTATCGGTGGAAAATGCGTAGATACAAGTATGGGACTTACTCCTTTGGAAGGCCTGATCATGGGAACACGTAGTGGAGATGTTGATCCTGCAGTTGTACAGTTTATCTGCAATCACGAAAATATCAGTGTTGATGAGATGCTTACAATCCTGAATAAAAAATCTGGTCTTCTTGGAATGACAGGAATTTCTTCGGACTTCCGTGATGTAAGAAAAGCAAGCGAAGAAGGAAATGAAAGAGCATCACTTGCATTGGATGCTTACAGATATCGTGTTGCAAAATATATTGGTTCTTACGTAGCAGCACTGAATGGCGTAGATGCAATTACATTTACAGCTGGTGTTGGTGAAAACTCATGGGAAATGAGAAGCGAAATCTGCGAATACCTTGGCTATCTTGGTGTTGAAGTGGATGAAGAGAAGAACAAAGCAGCAATCGGAGAACAGGCAGTAATTTCTACTCCAGATTCAAAGGTTAAGATCATTGTCCTTCCAACAAACGAGGAATTAGCAATTGCGCGTGAAACAGTTAAATTAGTTTAAAAAAATACTGTTGACAAAATAAATTTACATGATATAATAGTCTAGTGTGTGAATAGGAGACGATATTATGATATTAAACCTATCCGACGTTCTGTCTGAGCAGCATAAAGCAATACATGAATCTGTTCCGATTGAGATGACTTCTTTTAAGTCTGAGATGGGAGATTATGCGATTACAGGAAAGACACCACTTGAGTTGTCTGTAGAATATGCAGGTGACCGTAAGTTAGAAGTGACAGGAAAGGCTGAGATTACATCGGCTGCACCATGTGACAGATGTCTGGAAGATGTAGAAGTAAAGGTAACACTTGACTTTAAGCATAAGATTGATACAGAATCAGATGCATACGATCAGTCAGAAGATTTAGACGAGAATAACTATATTGACGGATATAGCTTAGATGTAGAGCAATTGGTCTACAACGAGTTATTGGTAGGGTGGCCGACGAAAATTCTATGCAGCGAAAACTGTAAAGGTATTTGCAACGTATGTGGTCAGAACCTGAATAAAGGTACCTGTAACTGTGAAGATACGGGGCTCGACCCTAGAATGTCAGTTATCCGTGATGTATTTAAGAATTTTAAGGAGGTGTAACCTATGTCAATTTGTCCAAAGAATAAATCTTCTAAAGCAAGAAGAGACAAAAGAAGAGCAAACTGGAAAATGAGCGCACCAAATCTGGTAAAATGCAGCAAGTGTGGCGAATTAATGATGCCTCACAGAGTATGCAAGCATTGTGGTTCATACAATCAGAAAACAGTTATCGCTCAGGATTAATTTCTTGAAAATGATGTAAATTCAAGGGCTGTGCATTTATGCACAGCTCTTGTTTTGCTTTTATCGTTATGTGTTCGGAAGAATCTGCAAGTGACAAGTTCTCTGTATAGCTTAAAGCGTGTCCGAAAAATACTTTTTAAGACGCACTCTAATGTAATCCAAATGAAAATAAATATTTTATATGTTGCAACTTTTTTTAATAGTGTTATAATTTTAACTAGGTATAAAATGTAGTCTATAATGTCAGATATAAAATGTTGAGGAAAGAGGACATCAGTGCTGTCTAATCGGGGACATAAGAGATTATATTGCACTGCGAACTACAGTATCTTAAAAAAGGAGGATTAACAAAATGGCAAAAATTACAGAAGGGTATATGCCTTTTCATGGCTATCAGACTTACTACAGAATCGTTGGAGAACAGAAAGATAATGGAAAAGCTCCATTGATCTGTCTTCATGGCGGACCGGGATCTACTCACAATTATTATGAAGTACTGGATAACGTTGCAGACGATGATGACCGTATGATCGTTATGTACGATCAGCTGGGATGCGGAAAATCTTATCTGGACGGACATCCAGAGATGTGGACACAGGATCTGTGGCTGGACGAGCTGGATGCTCTGAGAGAACATCTGGGACTGAAAGAATGCCACATCATTGGTCAGTCTTGGGGCGGTATGATGCAGATTGCATATGCAATTGAACGTGGAGCGGAAGGTGTGAAGTCTTTCATTATTTCTTCTGGTCATCCAAGCAGCAGCTTATGGGCAAGAGAAGGAATGAGAAGAATTAAGATGATGTCTGAAGAAGACCAGGCAGCGATTAATGATGCACTGGAACGTAATGACTTTACGGGAGAGGCTTATCTGAAAGCAGTCGATAACTACATGGACAGATACTGCAATTACTGGAGAGAAGATCTTCCAGAATGCTGTACAAGACCAAAGAAATCCGGCGGAGAGGCTTATCTGTATGGATGGGGACCAAATGAGTTTGTTCCATCTGGTACATTAAAAGATTTTGAGTATATTGACAGACTTCATGAAATCAAAGTTCCATCACTGATCATGAGTGGTATTTCTGATCTGTGCTCACCATTAGTTGCAAAAACTATGGCAGATGAAATTCCGAATTCCAAGTGGATTCTCTGGGAGAGAGCAAGACATACTACATTTGTAGACAGACACGATGATTATTGTGTTGAGTTGATTAAGTGGATGAACGAATATGATAAATAAAAATATATAGCATAAAAGTGCGAAAAAAAGAGATTCGGCAAAAAACGGGCTGAATCTCTTTTTGGCTAAAAGACGTGGTGCTGTGATCATAGAAGGCCTTTTTCAGACACACTCTGGCGTTTTTCAAAGGAAAATATTGATTTTTGTATAGATGTTTAGTAGAATAAATTCAGTAATGCTAGGAGGAATTAATATGTCAGAAATTACAGTAATAGCATTGGACGCTATGGGCGGGGACAATGCACCTGGCGAAATGGTTAAAGGAGCAGTGGATGCTCTTGGCCGTGAGCAGGATATTAAAGTATATCTGCTTGGTAAAGAAGATGTTGTTCAGGCTGAATTACAGAAATATACGTATGATAAAGAACGATTAGAAGTTGTCAATACAACAGAGGTAATCGAGACAGCAGAGCCACCGGTAAATGCAATCAGAAGAAAAAAAGATTCTTCCATTGTCGTCGGTATGAAGATGGTGAAAGAGGGCAAGGCGGATGCGTTTGTATCAGCCGGAAGTTCGGGAGCAATTCTGGTAGGTGGGCAGGTGATCGTAGGACGGATCAAGGGCGTTGAAAGACCACCGCTTGCATCCTTAATACCGACAGAAAAGGGAGTAGCACTTCTGATCGACTGTGGGGCAAATGTGGATGCCAGAGCTTCACATCTGGTACAGTTTGCTAAGATGGGTTCTATCTATATGGAGCATGTAGTCGGAATTAAAAATCCAAAGGTTGGAATCGTTAATATCGGAGCAGAAGAAGAAAAAGGAAATGCACTGGTAAAAGAGACATTTCCTATGTTAAAGGAAGAAGATTCTATTAACTTTATCGGAAGTGTGGAAGCAAGAGAAATTCCACATGGACAGGCTGATGTTATTGTAACAGAAGCTTTTTCAGGAAATGTAATTTTGAAGCTGTATGAAGGAGTCGGTTCGGTTCTGATCAGTAAAGTAAAAGAGGGACTGATGTCTACGTTGCGCAGTAAAATGGGTGCACTTTTGATCAAACCGGCGTTAAAAGAAACTTTAAAATCTTTCGATGCCAGTGAATATGGTGGTGCACCGCTTCTGGGGCTGAATGGACTTGTGGTAAAAACACATGGAAGTTCAAAGGCAAAAGAAGTAAGCAATACGTTGATTCAGTGTGTAACATTTAAGAAACAGAAAATTAACGAAAAAATTAAAGAAAGTATTCAATCGGATCAGAAGTCCGCTGAATAATATATTACTATCGATGAGAAAAGGAGATTTGATATGGAACTTGAAAAATTAAAAGAAATCATTGCTGACGTATTAAACGTAGAAGTAGATGATATTACAGAGGACACAACATTTGTAGATGATCTGGGAGCAGATTCACTTGACATTTTCCAGATTATCATGGGAATAGAAGAAACATTTGATATTGAAATCGATAATGATGATGCTGAGAAGATTTCTACTGTAGGAGATGCAGTTGAGCAGATCAAGAATGCAACTAACAACTAGGCAGAAAATATGAAAAACGAAAAAGCCCTGCCAAGGGCTTTTTTCGATATGGAGTTTTATATGAATAAAGATCTAAAAGAATTAGAACAAAAGATTGGGTACACATTTAAAGATTTCGAACTTTTTAAAAATGCAATGCTCCACAGTTCTTATGCAAATGAAAAACATTTGCCGAAGTATGAATGTAATGAACGTCTGGAGTTCCTGGGAGATGCGGTTCTTGAACTGGTATCCAGTGAATTTTTATTTCACAACAATCCGAAGGTACCGGAAGGGGAGCTGACGAAGACAAGAGCAAGCATGGTATGTGAGCCGGCTTTGGCATTTTGTGCAAGAGAGCTGGATCTTGGAGAATATCTGCTGCTTGGAAAAGGCGAAGATGCAACTGGAGGACGTAAGAGAGAATCTGTAACCTCGGACGCAATGGAAGCTCTGATCGGGGCAATTTATCTTGATGGTGGTTTTACTAATGCAAAAGAGTTCATACATCGCTTTATTCTGCAGGATTTGGAGAATAAAAAACTCTTTTTTGATAGCAAGACTATCCTGCAGGAGATCGTGCAGGCGAATTTCAAAGAGACAATCTCGTATCATCTGATCGGAGAAGAAGGGCCAGACCATAATAAGACATTCCGTGTAGCAGTACATATTGGAGAGGAAGAATATGGGGTCGGAGCAGGCAGAACCAAGAAGGCGGCAGAACAGGAAGCTGCATATGTTACGATTCTGAAACTGCATGAAAAGAACATAAAGTAGGTGTGGAATGTATTTAAAAAGCATAGAGGTGCAGGGATTTAAATCATTTGCAAATAAGATAAAATTTGAATTCCATAATGGTATCACCGGTATTGTCGGACCGAACGGGAGTGGTAAAAGTAATGTAGCAGATGCCGTAAGGTGGGTATTAGGTGAACAGCGTATCAAGCAGCTTAGAGGCGGTACGATGCAGGATGTTATATTCTCGGGAACAGAGAATAGAAAACCGCTCAGTTATGCATCGGTAGCAATTACATTGGATAATTCGGATCATAAGCTTCCGGTTGACTACGAAGAAGTGACGGTAACAAGAAAGCTTTACCGTTCCGGGGAAAGCGAATATCTGATTAACGGAAGGGCTTGCAGGTTAAAAGATGTAAATGAGCTTTTTTATGATACTGGTATTGGTAAAGAAGGATATTCTATCATAGGACAGGGACAGATTGACAAGATCTTAAACGGTAAGCCGGAAGAGCGGAGGGAACTCTTTGACGAAGCAGCTGGAATTGTGAAGTTTAAGAGAAGAAAAAGCCTTTCACTGAAAAAACTGGAAGATGAGCGCCAGAATCTGGTGCGTGTTAACGACATTCTGTCGGAGCTGGAAAAGCAGGTGGGACCATTAGAGCGTCAGTCAGAAAAGGCGAGAGAATATCTGAAACGCAAAGAAGAATTAAAGACTTATGATATTAATATGTTCCTGCTTGAGATGGAGCGGATCCGTGAGCAGATCCTGGAACTGGAAAAGAAGCTTAGCATAACAAAAGAAGAATTAGAAGATGCTTCCAGACAGTATGAGGAGACGAAGACGGAGTACGAATCCATCGAAGAGCAAGTAGATGTGATCGATGAGGCAATCGAGAAGTCAAACCGGCAGTTAAATGAGACAACATTGTTAAAGCAGCAGCTGGAGAACCAGATCGCACTTTTGAAAGAGCAGATTAACAGTGCAAAGATGAATGATGAGCACTATGAGCAGCGTGCGAATACAATCACAGGTGAGTTGTCTGACAGGGAAAGACAGCTAAAAGAACTGCAGAAAGAAAAAGAATCCATTACAAAAGAGATGGATGACAAGCAGTCGCAGGAAGAACAGTTAAAAAAAGAACTTGCAGAGATTCAGGCACAGATCATAGAGATTACAGAATCTGTAGATGAAAAGAAGACGCATATCATGGAAATACTGAATAACAGGGCATCGACAAAAGCCCAGATTCAGAAATTTGACACCATGATGGAGCAGATCCAGGTCCGGAAATCCCAGATCAACCGTCAGATTATTGAAAATGACAGCGAGATAGCAGAAGAGAATGAAAATTTCAAAATGTTCCAGACGGAGTTGAAGAATATTTCTAATGAAATTATTTCTCTTACAGAGCAAAATAAATCTTATGAAACGAAGATAAAAGAACTGCAATCGCAGATTGCAAAACAGTCGCAGATGCTTCAGGCCGGGCAGTCTGCATTTCACAGAGAACAGTCCAGACTGGAATCGCTGAAAAATATTACGGAACGCTATGATGGATATGGAAACAGTATCCGCAGGGTAATGGATAATAAAGACCGGGAAAAAGGTCTTCTTGGTGTAGTTGCTGATATCATAAAAGTGGGAAAAGACTATGAGATAGCAGTTGAAACAGCTCTTGGTGGAAGCATTCAGAATATTGTAACGGAAGATGAAGAGACAGCCAAGCGGATGATTACATTTCTGAAAAAGAACAAATATGGACGTGCAACGTTCCTTCCGCTTACTTCGATTCGTGCGAATGCAGGTATCAACCGCCCGGAGGCCATGAAAGAAGCCGGAGTAATTGGAACTGCGAATAAACTGGTCCAGGTAGAAGAGAAATATAAAACACTGGCAGATTTTCTGCTTGGAAGAACGCTGGTAGTTGATCATATCGATCACGCAACCGTAATAGCGAGAAAGTACCATCAGTCAATCCGTATCGTTACGCTGGAAGGAGAACTGATTAATCCGGGTGGATCCATGACGGGTGGAGCCTTTAAGAATTCGAGCAATCTTTTAAGCCGTAGAAGAGAGATTGAAGAATTTGAAAAAACGGTCCATAAATTAAAAAAAGAAATGGACGACATGGAGAGCCAGACTGCAAAACTAAAAGAAGAAAGAGCCGCTTATTATGAAAAGACGGATGTGATTGGAACAGAACTTCAGAAAGCATACGTTGTACAGAATACGGCAAAGATGAATGCAGAACAGTCGCTGACCAAAATTAAAAATTTCAAAGAGCATTCCGACAGTATCCGGAAAGAAGCAGAAAAACTGGATATAGAGATCACAGAGATCATGGATAACCAGGAATCCATTAATGTGGAACTGGATACCTCACAGGATATGGAAAAGATGTTAAACAGTGATATTGAAAAAGGTCAGGAAGCGCTCGAAGATATGCATGTAAAAGAGAGCGAAAAATCCAGACAGGTGGAGCAGAGTCATCTGGAATATGCTGGATTGGAACAGAAGTACATGTTCATAACGGAAAATATTACCCGTATCTGTGAAGAAATGGATAAATTCCATACGGAACTGGAAGAAATATCCAGAAATAAAGGCGGTACATCGAAAGAAATCTCGGAAAAAGAAGATAAGATCCGGGAATTGCAAGAAACGATTGAAAATTCAGGAGACCTTTTCGGAGAAATCAAACAGCAGATTGAACGTTCTAAAAAAGAAAGAGAAGAATTAAATCAGCGGCATAAGACCTTCTTCGAAAAACGAGAAGAAATATCAAAACATATGACGGATCTGGATAAAGAAGTATATCGTCTGGAAAGCCAGAAAACTACGTATGAAGAAAATTCAGAAAAACAGATCAATTATATGTGGGAAGAATATGAAGTGACATTAAATCATGCCAGAGAACTTAGAAATCCGGATCTGACAGATCTGAATGTCATGAAAAGAAGAATCAAGGAGTTAAAAAGCGAAATCCGTGCACTTGGTAATGTCAATGTAAATGCGATTGAAGAATATAAAAGTGTATCAGAACGTTATGAATTCTTAAAAGGTCAGCATGACGATCTGGTGGAAGCAGCAGAGACATTGGAACAGATCATAGAAGAATTGGATACCGCTATGCGCAAACAGTTCAAAGAGCAGTTTGCAAGAATAGCCAGAGAATTTGATAAAGTGTTTAAGGAACTCTTCGGAGGTGGAAAGGGAACACTGGAGCTGATGGAGGAAGAAGATATACTGGAAGCAGGAATCCGCATCATCGCCCAGCCACCTGGAAAGAAACTGCAGAATATGATGCAGCTGTCTGGTGGGGAAAAGGCATTGACCGCGATTGCACTTTTATTTGCAATCCAGAATCTGAAACCGTCACCATTCTGTCTTCTGGATGAGATTGAGGCAGCACTTGATGATAATAACGTAGATCGTTTTGCGCAATATTTGCATAAACTTACAAAATATACACAATTTATTGTAATTACGCACAGACGTGGTACAATGACAGCAGCGGACCGTTTGTACGGTATTACAATGCAGGAAAAAGGTATATCGACCCTGGTATCTGTAAGCCTGCTGGAAAACGAACTGGATAAATAGGAGGATTGTATGGGATTTTTTGAAAAACTGGTTGCCGGACTTGGAAAGACCAGAGATAATATTGTATCAGGAATGGACAGTATTTTTCATGGATTTTCACGTATTGATGATGACTTTTATGAAGAACTGGAAGAGGTCCTGATTATGGGGGATCTGGGAGTACAGGCAACGTACGATATACTGGATGACCTGAAAGCAAAGGTAAAAGAAAAGCATATTAAAGAGCCGATGGCATGTCGTGAACTTCTGATTGAAAGTATCAAAGAGCAGATGGATATCGGTGAAACAGCATATGAATTCGAAAACCATCCATCCGTAGTGATGGTAATTGGCGTAAATGGCGTAGGAAAGACAACTACCATTGGAAAACTGGCCGGAAAATTGCGCGCACAGAATAAAAAGGTAGTTATCGCAGCAGCAGACACATTCCGTGCTGCGGCAGGTGAACAGTTAAAAGAGTGGGCGAACCGTTCCCAGGCTGAGCTGATCGGAGGGCAGGAAGGATCCGACCCTGCATCTGTTGTATTTGATGCAGTTGCAGCTGCGAAGGCAAGACATGCAGATGTGCTGATGATTGATACGGCGGGACGTCTGCATAATAAAAAGAACCTGATGGAAGAACTTCGGAAGATGAACAGGATCATCGACAGAGAATATCCGGATGCGTACAGAGAGACACTGGTTGTTCTGGATGCAACGACCGGGCAGAATGCGCTTCAGCAGGCAAAAGAATTTAATGATGTGGCAGAAATTACAGGGATTGTCCTTACAAAGATGGATGGAACAGCAAAGGGAGGAATTGCAGTTGCTATTCATGCTGAGCTGGGCGTTCCGGTAAAATATATTGGTGTAGGAGAGACCATTGATGATCTGCAGAAGTTTGATGCAGATGATTTTGTAAATGCGTTATTTGAAAGACCAAAAGAGGATGAGTCGGAAGACGAGTCAGAAAATGACTAAGAGGAAGAGAGGAACAAAAGATGTTAACATTGGAAAAATTTCAGCAGGCGAGTAAAATCGTAAAAGAAGTAACACTTCCAACCAAACTGGTGTACAGCGAATATTTAAGCAGACAGACAGGAGCAGAAGTTTACCTGAAGCCGGAAAATATGCAGTATACGGGGGCTTATAAAGTACGTGGTGCATATTATAAGATCAGCACAATGAGTGAAGAAGACCGTAAAAAAGGTTTGGTAACAGCTTCTGCCGGTAACCATGCACAGGGAGTTGCGTATGCAGCAAAGAAATTCGGCTGTAAAGCAACCGTTGTTATGCCGACTGTTACACCGCTTATTAAGGTAAACCGTACAAAGAGTTATGGAGCAGATGTAGTTCTGCATGGAGATGTCTATGATGATGCCTGTGCATATGCCATGAAGCTGGCAGAAGAAGAAGGATATACTTTCGTTCATCCATTTGATGACCTGGACGTTGCAACAGGACAGGGAAGTATCGCAATGGAGATCTTTGATGAACTTCCGGATGTAGATTATATTCTGGCACCAATTGGCGGAGGCGGATTGATCACAGGTGTCTCTACATTGACGAAAATGTTGAATCCAGATGTAAAAGTCATTGGTGTGGAACCAGCTGCTGCTGCAAGTATGACAGAAGCATTAAAAGAAAGACATCCGGTAACATTAGGAAGCGCCAACACAATTGCTGATGGTACAGCCGTAAAACGTGTTGGGGAAAAGATCTTCCCATATGCAGAAAAGAATATCGATGAAGTTGTAACTGTTGCAGACGATGATCTGATCGGAGCATTCCTTGATATTGTAGAGAATCATAAAATGATCGTAGAGAACTCAGGACTTCTTACGGTTGCAGCACTCAGACAGCTGGATCTGAAAGGAAAGAAGGTAGTATCGATCTTAAGCGGTGGTAACATGGATGTGATCACAATGTCATCAATCGTACAACATGGTCTGATCCAGAGAGACAGAATCTTCTCTGTATCTGTACTTCTGCCGGATAAACCGGGAGAACTGGTTCGTGTTGCTTCTACCATTGCAAAAGTAAACGGTAACGTAATCAAACTGGAGCATAACCAGTTTGTAAGCACGAACCGTAATGCTGCAGTGGAACTGCGTATTACACTGGAAGCTTTCGGAACAGAGCATAAGCATGAGATTATGAAAGCGCTGCAGGATGAAGGATTCAGTCCAAGAGAGGTAAATGCAAAACTTTATTAAAAAGTTTATCTATAGAACAGCCATTGGCAGTTGCCTGGAATGTGACGATTTAAAAAAGTAATAAATAAAGATAACATTTCGCGGTTACGATAGAATTGCGAGTATGATATTTCCGCATGATATACGGAAAATATTATACTCGTAATTTTTTTGAATAAATATGCAAGATGGTATTGACAACACATGTATCATTGTATACAATTATACATGTTGAGTTTAGTACTTTACTATAGAAAACTATTTAGAAAGCAGGCGATGAAATGGAAAACAGGAAAGTATACCTGAATGAACATACAAACTTATTGCAACTCGAAGAGCATATGTATCCATTGGTGGATGTACAGACACCGAATGTATTCCGGAATCTGTTCCATTATGACGAGATTCCAAAGATCGCATTCAATGACAGAATCGTTCCACATTGTATGCCGGATGAGATATGGATTACAGATACGACATTCAGAGATGGACAGCAGTCCCGTGCTCCATATAGTACAGATCAGATTGTAACGTTATATGACTATTTCCATCGTCTGGGTGGTCCGAAAGGAAAAGTAAGACAGTGTGAGTTCTTCCTTTACAGCAAAAAGGACAGAGATGCCGTATACAAATGTATGGAAAGAGATTACAAATTCCCAGAGGTAACAAGCTGGATCCGTGCAAGTAAAAAAGATTTCGAACTGGTAAAAGAAATCGGTATGAAAGAAACCGGTATTTTAGTAAGCTGTTCGGACTACCACATTTTCTATAAATTAAAGATGACCAGACGTGAGGCAATGGAACATTATCTGTCTGTTGTCAGAGAATGTCTGGAGACAGGCATCAGCCCAAGATGCCATCTGGAAGACATCACCCGTTCGGATATCTACGGATTTGTAATTCCGTTCTGTCTGGAACTTATGAAGCTGATGGATGAATATAAGATCCCGGTTAAGATCCGTGTCTGTGATACCATGGGATATGGAGTTAACTATCCGGGAGCTGTGATCCCAAGATCTATTCCGGGTATTATCTATGGACTTCGTGTTCATGCAGGTGTTCCAAGTGAACTGATCGAGTTCCATGGACATAATGATTTTTACAAAGCGGTCAGCAATTCTTCGACAGCATGGCTGTACGGGGCTTGCGGAGTAAACTGTTCGTTATTTGGAATCGGAGAACGAACAGGAAATACACCACTTGAAGCAATGGTATTTGAATATGCACAGCTTCGTGGAACATTAGATGGGATGGATACGACTGTTATTACAGAAATGGCAGATTATTACGAAAAGGAAATCGGATATAAAATTCCGTCCAGAACACCATTTGTCGGAAGAAACTTCAATGTGACAAGAGCAGGAATACATGCAGATGGTCTTCTTAAAAATGAAGAAATCTACAATGTATTTGATACCGGAAAATTCCTGAACCGTCCACCGCTTGTGGCAATTTCCAACACATCAGGGCTTGCAGGTATTGCACATTGGATCAATACTTACTTTAAGCTTCCGGATGATAAGAAGGTAGATAAGAATTCAGAGCTTGTAGGAGCAGTAAAAGAATGGGTTGATGAACAGTATGAAGAAGGACGTGTAACAGTTCTGACAGATGAAGAGCTGATTAAGGTCATTGATGAAAACTGTAAGAGAATTGGGATAGATTTGATTTAACAGAGGTGCTATAAATGGAAGAATATCAGGACAGATCCCTGAGGGGAAGAGTGTTTAGACGATTAAGGGAAGATATTCTGAATGGAGTATACAAAAATCATGAGGAATTGCGTGAAGTAACGATCGGCGAAGAACTTGGGGTAAGTAGAACTCCGGTCAGAGAAGCGTTAAGGCAATTAGAACTGGAAGGGCTGGTTACAATTATTCCGAATAAGGGAGCATATGTAACAGCGATAACCAGAAAAGATGTAAAAGACATTTATAAAATACGTTCACAGCTGGAAGGATTATGTGCGAACTGGGCGACGAAGTATATTACAGATGCCCAGGTCGAAGAACTCGAAGAGGTTATACTTTTGTCAGAATTTCATTTACATAAAAAAGGCGCAAATCAGATTGAACAGATGTCAGAAATGGATGGAAAATTTCATAAGATCCTGTACGAAGCATCCAACAGCAGAATACTGGAACATGTATTGACAGATTTTCACAAATACGTACAGCTGGCAAGAACCATGTCGATTGAAGCGCCGGAGCGTGCAGAAAAATCCATCGAGGAACACAGAGGGATTCTGGAAGCAATAAAAGCAAAAGATGCAAAGAAAGCAGAACAGCTGGCAAATGAACATATTTGGCATGTAATGGAAAATTTACATTTGGAAGAATAAGCGTCAGAAGCAGACGGATAGTCTGGTGAGTAATTGGAGAATATTACAGAATTGTATAGATTAGGAAGGAGACTTTACCATGGCAAAAATTAAGATGACAACACCGATTGTAGAGATGGACGGAGATGAGATGACAAGAATCCTCTGGAAGATGATCAAAGAGGATCTTCTGGAGCCATATATTGAACTGAATACCGAATATTATGATCTGGGTCTGGAATACAGAAATGAGACAAACGATCAGGTAACCATTGATGCAGCAAATGCAACAAAGAAGTATAAAGTAGCAGTAAAATGTGCAACCATCACTCCAAATGCCGCACGTATGACAGAATATGATCTGAAAGAAATGTGGAAGAGTCCGAATGGAACAATCCGTGCGATTCTTGATGGAACAGTATTCCGCGCACCGATTGTTGTAAAAGGGATTGAACCATGCGTAAAGAACTGGAAAAAGCCAATTACGATCGCAAGACATGCATATGGAGATGTATATAAAAATACAGAGATGAAAATTCCTGGACCAGGAAAAGTGGAGCTTGTATATACAGCAGAAGATGGAACTGAGACAAGAGAGCTGGTTCATAACTATGCAGGACCGGGAGTTGCGCAGGGAATGCACAACTTATGTGGATCCATTGAAAGTTTTGCAAGAAGCTGCTTTAACTATGCGTTAGATACAAAACAGGATCTGTGGTTTGCAACAAAGGATACCATTTCTAAAAAATACGATCATACATTTAAAGATATTTTCCAGGAAATCTTTGACAAAGACTATGCAGATAAGTTTAAAGAAGCCGGAATTACATATTTCTATACATTGATCGATGATGCGGTTGCACGTGTTATGAAATCAGAAGGTGGATATATCTGGGCATGTAAGAATTATGACGGAGATGTTATGAGTGATATGGTATCTTCTGCATTTGGTTCACTTGCCATGATGACATCAGTTCTGGTATCACCGGATGGAAATTATGAATATGAAGCAGCACATGGAACGGTACAGAGACATTATTACAAGCACCTGAAAGGGGAAGAGACATCTACAAACTCTGTAGCAACGATCTTTGCATGGACTGGAGCACTCAGAAAACGTGGAGAGCTGGATGGAAATGAAGAATTAATGGCGTTTGCCGATAAGCTTGAAAAAGCAACGATTGATACGATCGAAGAAGGAAAGATGACAAAAGACCTGGCACTGATCACTACACTCGAAAATCCAACAGTACTTAACAGTGAGGGATTCATTAAAGCAATCGCAGAAAAACTGGAAACTCTTTAAAAATTAAAAAATAAGATATTTAGGCATACAAAAAAGGAGTATTGCTCGATAACTGAAAACAGTTATTTTGCAACACTCCCTTTTTGTTAAAAAGTGTGTAAGAGAACTTAAAGGTTACCGCCACAGCTATAAGAAACTACAACAGATAAAGGATTAGAAAAATTAAACTTCTTCTGCAAGTTCTTCCCATTTTTCGTATAATTCTTCCAGTTCTTCCGCAATGGCAGCTTTTTCTTTTGCAAGTTCCTGACATTTTACAGAATTGGTAAAGATTTCTTCCTGTACCATCAGAGAATCAATTTCTCCATCACGTTCTTCCAGTTCGCCAATACGTTCTTCTGTCTTTTTCAGTTCGTTTTGGCGTTTCCTGAGTTTTGCCTGGGCTTCTTTTTGTTCCTGCCAGCTGAGCTTGGATTCAGAGACAGATCTTTCAGAAGTACTGTCCGGATCCGGTGAAGCAGAAGTGCCGGCATAGGCTGTGGTAAGTTCTTCTTTTTTCTCCAGATAATAGTCATAATTGCCAATGTAGTTGACAAATGTATGATTGACAAGATCCAGAATACGGGTTGCAGTCTGGTTGATAAAATAACGGTCATGTGAAACGTAAAGTACTGTGCCGGTATAATCATTCAGCGCATTTTCCAGAATTTCTTTTGATGCAATATCCAGGTGGTTGGTCGGCTCATCGAGGATCAGGAAATTCGCCTCTGAAAGCATCAGCTTTGCAAGAGAAACACGTCCTCGTTCCCCACCGCTCAAAGAGCTGATCTGTTTGAATACATCGTCTCCTGTGAAAAGGAAGGCAGCAAGTACATTGCGGATCTCTGTATTGGTAAGTGCCGGGTAATCATCAGAGATTTCATCAAAAATGGTCTTTTCCATATGAAGTACATGATGTTCCTGGTCGTAGTAACCGATTTTTACATTGGAGCCAAGGGTGTAAGTTCCGGAGTCGGCTGCAATGACATGGTTCAATATTTTTAAGAGCGTGGTTTTACCGGTTCCGTTATCACCGATCACAGCCACATGCTCGCCACGTTTGATCTCCAGATTAATATCTGTAAATAATTCCTGCCCCGGAAATGATTTGCATAAGTGCTCGATGGTTAAGACGTCGTTACCGCTGACGCAGGAAGGTTCAAGTTTCAGATGGATGTCGGTATTGACTTCCACCGGTTTTTCGATGGTCTGCATCTTTTCAAGCATTTTTTCACGACTTTCTGCCCGCTTGATTGATTTTTCGCGGTTGAAAGAACGCAGCTTTTCGATGACAGCTTCCTGATGCTTGATTTCTTGCTGCTGATTCAGGTATTCTTTCAGACGGATATCACGGAGCTGCTGCTTCTTGGCAGCATAATCGCTGTAATTTCCCATGTAAGTACGAAGAGTGCCAAGCTCGATTTCCAGAACTTTTGTCACAACTTTGTTTAGAAAATAACGGTCATGTGAGACGATAAGTACGGCTCCCTGATAGTTTAAAAGATAGGTTTCCAGCCATGCGATGGAGTTCAGATCCAGGTGGTTGGTCGGCTCATCCAGAAGCAGAATATCCGGTTTCGTGAGCAGAAGTTTGCCAAGGGAAACACGGGTTTTCTGACCTCCGGAAAGAGTATCTACGGGTTTTGTAAAATCAGTTTCTGTAAAACCAAGCCCCTTTAAAACACCGGTGATCTCGCTTTCATATGCATAACCATTTTCGCGCTCGAAAGCCGCAGTAAGGCGGTTATAAGTTTCTAACCGGTCATTTAAGGCTTCGCCGGATAGGTGCTTTAATTCCATCTCGATCTCGCGGATACGCCGTTCCATCGCGATAATATCGGATTTTGCGGTCTTTACTTCTTCGTAAATGGTGTTCCCACTCTGCATTTCCTGATGCTGGGCCAGGTAGCCTAAGGTCTTCCCCTTTGTGAGGATGACATTCCCTCCGTCCGGTGCAAGTTCACCGACGATCATCTTAAGAAGGGTCGATTTTCCCGCTCCGTTCGGTCCGACGAGAGCGGCTTTTTCATGATCCTCTATATGAAAAGATCCATCATTCACAATGAGATGTTCCCCAAAGGATTTCTGGATCCCGTGACATGCTAATATCATAAATTTCCTCCTAAATATGGATACATTATTCTGTCTGTATTCCTAAAATGCATTTGCATATGCTACTTTATTATAACGGAAATTGTATAAAATTCAACAATAGTTTGACAATAATCTTTCAATTTTATATAATTATCCTAGACTAAGATTGGAAGGGTGAATATATTGGAAGAAAGAGAGATTTCTCGTGCTGTCATCAGAAGACTGCCGAGGTATTACAGATATTTGGGTGAACTGTTGGAAAATGGTGTAGAACGTATCTCTTCGAATGATCTGAGCAAGCGCATGAAAGTAACAGCATCTCAGATCCGTCAGGATCTTAATAACTTCGGAGGATTCGGACAACAGGGATATGGTTATAATGTAAAGTATTTATATACGGAGATTGGAAAGATATTAGGTTTGGAAGAAGATCATAATATTATTATTATCGGTGCCGGAAATCTTGGGCAGGCACTGGCAAATTATGCAGCTTTTGAAAACCGTGGTTTTATCCTGAGAGGGATTTTTGATGTCAATCCAAGACTTCAGGGCGTATCGATCCGTGGTGTGCCGATCCGTATGATGGATGATCTGAAGACATTTGTACAGAACAATGATATAGATATTGCTGTTCTTACAATTCCGAAGGAAAAAGCAATTGAAGTAGCAAACATGCTGGTGGAAAACGGTGTGCGGGCTATCTGGAATTTTGCACATACAGATCTGAACCTTCCAGATAATGTTGTGGTTGAAAATGTGCATTTATCAGAGAGTCTGATGCAGCTGTCTTATAACATCAGCCGCTACAAAGAAGATCATAAATAAAAACATAAAAATGACGTGTAAGAGTAATCTGTAAGGCGGATATACTTTTACACGTCCTTTTGTCAACTTGTGTTCTACAGAAGCCGCCAGTGGCGGCTTCTGTAGATTACCAAAGTACCTTTATCAAAATTATCAGGATTCAGGTTGCGTAAATATGTCAGTTGGGAGATGATGATATGCAGTATTTGGTAAATGCAGCGCAGATGAAATCTGCAGATCAATATACCATTCAGAAGTTAGGTGTTCCGTCACTGGAATTAATGGAACGTGCCGCAGACGGATGTATACAGATAATGGAACAGGAAAAAATGGATTTTTCGGATGTCTGTGTCGTATGTGGAACGGGAAACAACGGAGGGGACGGATTCGCAATTGCGAGAATGTTATTAGAAAAAGATTATAAAGTACAGGCATTTCTGGTAGGAGATGCGGAGCATTGCACGAAAGAAACGAAAGAACAGATCAGGAAACTGGAGGCATGCGGCGGAAAAGTCAGATACTGTATACCGGAAGACGGACATTACAGTCTGGTGATTGATGCGGTATTCGGTGTCGGTCTCAGCCGTGATGTGGACGGAATTTACAGACAGGTAATAGAATGGATGAATGCACAGGATGCAGTAAGGTTTGCAGTAGATATCCCTTCCGGATTATCTGCAACAACAGGATGTGTGCTTGGATGTGCATTTGAGGCGGATTATACGGTCACATTTCAGTTCAAAAAGCTTGGACTGGAACTGGCACAGGGAAGAAAATATGCCGGAAAAACGGTTGTCTGGGATATCGGGATCTCTGCGCAGCCGCTGATGGATGATACGGATATAGTAAAAAGTGATGAAAAAGAAGATTACAGAAAGCTCCTTCCAAAAAGAGAAGAAGATTCTAACAAAGGAAGTTATGGAAAACTACTGATAATTGCAGGAAGTAAGGGCATGGCAGGAGCCGCATATCTGAATGCGCATGCTGCATATATGGCAGGAGCCGGACTTGTGAGAATATATACTGCAAAAGACAACAGGGCGATTCTTCAGACACTTCTTCCGGAAGCAATCATTACGACATATGAAGATTTTGAACAGGTAGAAGTAATCCGGTTACTGGAGTGGGCAGATGCAGTCTGTGTCGGATCAGGACTTGGACAAAGTAAAACGGCAGAAAGAATATTAAAAACAGTGATTGATTATGTAAGAGTTCCATGTCTGATTGATGCAGATGGGCTGAATCTTCTGGCAGATAATAAGAATTATTTAAGACATATAGAAGGAAGAAGATTTGTGATCACACCACATATGAAGGAAATGTCAAGAGTAACAGGAGATTCTGTAGAAAATCTGAAAAAAGACAGAGTGGAGTTCTTAAAACAATTTGCGGAGACACTTCGTATTGTATGTGTGTTAAAAGATTCCAGAACGCTGATCGCAGGAGAAGAAAGAGGAATCCGGTTAAATCAGACAGGTAACTGTGCTATGGCAAAAGCAGGATCCGGTGATGTGCTTGCAGGTATCATTGCGGGATTTATGGCACAGGGAAAAGAGCTGGAAGAAGCAGCTTCTCTTGGTACTTATGTACATGGATTGTCCGGTGACCTTGCAAAAATTGAAAAAGGCGTATATAGTGTAATGGCGAGAGATCTGATAGAATATATCAGTAAAGCATTAATGGAACTGGAGGAATAATAACAGTGAAACAATATACAAGAGTTTTAGCCAGAGTCGATTTGGATGCGGTTGAATATAATATAGAGATGATGAAGAAGAATATCGAGGAAGGTACCCAGATCATGGCCGTTATTAAGATGGATGGTTATGGACACGGTGCTGTACAGATCGCAAGACTTCTGGAAGCAAAAGATTATATCTGGGGTTATGCGGTTGCGACACTGGATGAGGCTATTTTGTTAAAAGATGCGTGCCTGAAAAAGCCGGTACTGGTGCTGGGGTGCATTTTCCCGGATCAGTGGGAAGTTATGTTGCGTAATGAAGTCCGTATGACACTTTACAGCTATGAGATGGCAAAAGAAGTATCAGAACTTGCGGCAGCGATGGATTGTAAAGTCTATGCACATATCAAACTGGATACGGGAATGTCAAGACTTGGATTTCAGATTACAAAAGAAAATGCAGATGTGATCGCAAAGATCAGTAAGCTTCCGAATATTGTTATGGAAGGAATGTTTACACATTTTTCAAAAGCAGATGAAGGAGATAAGACATTTACCAATGAACAGCTCGAAAAATATCTCTGGATGAAAGAAGAACTGAAAAAGAGAAATGTTACATTTTCATATTATCACTGTTCAAACAGTGCGGGTATCATTGACGTAAAGGATGCCAATATGGATATTGTCCGTGCGGGAATCACAACGTATGGTATGTATCCGTCGGATGAAGTGGAAAAAGAAAATGTTCCACTGAAACCTGCAATGGAGCTGATCAGTCATGTAGCGCATGTAAAATGGCTGACAGAAGGAAAGCAGGTAAGCTATGGTGGAACTTATGTAACGACAAAGCCGACAAAAGTTGCAACGATTCCTGTTGGATATGGAGACGGATATCCAAGAAGTCTGTCTAATAAAGGATATGTACTGATCCACGGACAGAAGGCACCGATTATCGGACGTGTGTGTATGGATCAGTTCATGGTAGATGTTACTGCAATTGAAGATGTGGAATTTGGAGATAAAGTTACGATTTTCGGACGAAATGGAAAAGAATATCTTCCGGTGGATACACTGGCAGAATTATCGGGCAGATTCAATTATGAATTTGTATGTGTGCTGAATAAGAGAATTCCAAGAGAATACATCCGCCATGGTGAAGTGGTAGAGCAGGTAGACAGCTTTTAGGCTGTCATATTAAAAGCATGGAAAACTAAAGCTTTGCAGAATACTTTCGAGAAAAGATGGGAATACTGTCCATATCTTGAGAATCGGAGTGTGAAGCAAAGTGCAGGTGAAACGTGGAGACATATATTATGCAGATTTAAGTCCTGTTGTAGGGTCAGAACAGGGAGGAATCCGTCCTGTTCTTATTATACAGAATGATGTTGGTAACAGACATAGTCCGACTGTGATCTGTGCAGCAATTACTTCACGTATGAACAAAGCAAAATTACCGACGCATGTAGAGATTGATGCAAGAAGGTATCAGATTGTAAAAAATTCAGTGATATTACTGGAACAGGTCCGGACGATCGACAAACAAAGACTCCGGGATCTGGTATGTCATCTGGATAAAGAGATAATGAACAAAGTTGATGAGGCGATTCGGATCAGTTTCGAGCTTCATACATAGAAGAAGGAGTTTAAGGATAATTAATTATGGAAGAGGGAAGTTTGTTCCACCGGATGAAACAGATATTTCATGAAGATGAAATGGACGAAGAGATGCAAAAAGAAGCAGCAGGGCTGATTCGCAATATTTTCCGTTATATGGATAAAGATGCAAAGGATATTATGACACATCGGAAGAATATTGTTGCAATCGATGGAGAGCAGCCGCTGGAAGATGCGCTTAAGTTTATGTTAGATGAAAGGTTTTCGAGATTCCCGGTATATCATGAAGATATTGATGAGATTATCGGGATCATACATCTGAGAGATGCAATGAGCGGTTATCTGGATGAAGCAAAGCGGAACCGTCCGATGAAAGAACTGAAAGATTATATCAGACCTGTTACATACATACCGGAAACAAAAAGTATTGATACGTTGTTTAAAGAAATGCAGTCTGCAAAAAACCATATGGTAATTGTTCTGGATGAATATGGGCAGACTTCTGGTCTTGTTGCCATGGAAGATATCCTGGAAGAGATCGTTGGAAATATCCTGGATGAATATGACGAAGAAGATGAGATGATCCAGAAGCAGAATGACGGAAGCGTGATCGCAAATGGTATGACAGAATTGGAAGACCTTGAAGATTTGATTCCTGTTACATTTGAAAAGGAAGATTATGAGACGTTGAACGGATTTCTGATTGATGAACTTGAGCACATTCCGGGTGAGGATGAAAGATGTGTTGTAGATTATGAAGGATATCGTTTTACAGTTTTACAGATAGATAATAATATAATTCAGACAGTTAAGATTGAAAAACTACCTGAAGCGTGATAAAATAGAAAAAGTGTGTAATAATACAATAAAAGATAAACAAATAGATGAAGTGAGGTAAAAGACATGTCAGGACATTCAAAATTTGCCAATATTAAGCATAAGAAAGAAAAAAATGATGCTGCAAAGGGAAAAATCTTTACAAAGATCGGTAAAGAGATTGCGGTAGCAGTAAAAGAAGGCGGAAGTACAGATCCGGCTAATAACAGCAGACTGAGAGACGTTATTGCAAAAGCAAAATCTAACAATATGCCAAATGATACGATTGAAAGAAATATCAAACGTGCATCCGGAGATATGAGTGCTGCAAATTATGAGCATATTACATATGAAGGATATGGACCAAATGGTACAGCAATTATCGTAGAGACACTTACAGATAACAAAAACCGTACAGCTTCTAATGTTAAGAATGCATTTACAAAAGGAAATGGTAATGTAGGAACACCTGGATGCGTATCTTTTATGTTCGATAAAAAAGGTCAGATCGTAATCGACAAAGAAGAATACGAAGGTGATGCAGATGAATTGATGATGCAGGTACTGGACGCAGGTGCAGAAGACTTTGTTGAAGAAGAAGACAGTTTTGAAGTACTGACAGATCCAGATGACTTCAGTGCAGTACGTCTTGCTATGGAAGAAGCTGGAATCCCTATGGCATCAGCAGAGGTAACAATGATTCCACAGACATATGTAGAACTGACAGATGCAAAAGATATTGCAAACATTCAGAAGACTCTGGATATGCTTGATGATGATGATGATGTTCAGGATGTATATCATAACTGGGACGAATAAGAGATAAAAGTATCAGGAGGTTTACACATGATGCAGGAAGAGATGAAAGATGGTATCTGCAGGTTTTTTGACGAAGCACTGGAAAAAGTCGGGGCTTTTCGAAAAAAAACATATGAAGAAGCATTTCATAATCTTTATCATACATATGAAGAGCTGCTTGGGTCTCTGCTGTCATATTGTGATGAACCGACTGATGAAAGCGGATGGAATGATATCGTTTCCGTGATCCCGGATTATGCGCAGGAGAAGTTAAGTGAAATTTCAAAGCGTGAGCAGAAAAAGACAGCCATGGATATGAATCTTATCATGGCGGTATATGTAATCCCGATGATCACATATACGCGTTCCCAGACAGGTGACAGGCTGGCGGAAGCGATTATAAACCTCTGGAACGAAAGAAATGTAACAGGACTGACATTGTCAAAGTCTTCTTACGATAAAATTGCGCAGGGATTTCATAAGGGACTGTGTTATATTACAACTGCAGTGTGTATAGATCAGAATAAACCGGACGATTGCCCGGAACTTACAGAACTTCGGAGATACCGTGATGATTATCTGATGCAGTCAGAAGATGGCCGGGCGCTGGTGGAAGCATATTATGATGTGGCACCGGCAATTGTATGTGCGATTGATATGCAAAAAGATGCATCGGATATCTATCAGAATCTATACCATGATTATCTGGTGCCATGTGTAACACTTGCGAAAAACAGAAAAAATGAAGCATGCAGGATGCTATACCAGAATATGGTACAGCAATTAGAGCGGGAATACTTATAACCCGAAGATTTATCGTATGCTGTCGTATAAAAAGATACGGACATCTCCATACTAAGAAAGTATGGAGGTGTTTTTTTATGAAAGAAGAAATGGAAGAAGTAAAAGAAACAGGAAGTGCGAATCTGCAAAATGGAGATAAGAAGCACTGCATTAAGCTGCTTACAATTATCGGAGAAGTAGAAGGGCATGAGAACGTATCTGGGAATACAAAAGCAACCAAATACGAACATCTGCTGCCAATTCTGGCAGAAATAGAAGACAGCGAAGAGATAGATGGACTACTGATCCTGCTTAATACTATGGGAGGAGATGTGGAGGCCGGATTGTCGATTGCGGAGATGATTGCGTCCTTAAGTAAGCCAACGGTTTCACTGGTGCTGGGAGGCAGTCATTCGATCGGAGGACCGCTTGCGGTATCGGCAGATTATTCTTTTATTGTGCCAAGCGGGACCATGGTGATTCATCCTGTACGTTCAAATGGAATGTTTATCGGTGTGCAGAAAAGTCTGGATAATATGATCCGCACGCAGGACCGGATTACCGGCTTTCTTGCAGGACATTCCAGGATATCAAAAGAGAGAATAGAAGAACTAATGCTAAATCCTACAGAGCTTGTAAAGGATGTAGGAAGTCTTCTGGAAGGAGAGGAAGCAGTAAAAGAGGGGCTAATCGATGAAGTTGGTGGATTAAGTAATGCGTTGAATAAATTGCACGAAATGATAGATGAGAGAAATGAAAAAAAGAACGAAAATGTGTAATGACATAAATTTCCCTAAATGCTATAATAATAGTATTGCCATAATAAGGGGGAAGTTATATGGCTGCAAAGTCTACCAAGAAAAAAACGAGTGGTAAATCCACAGGAAAAACAAGAAAAAACAGGACGACAAAAACGTCACAAAATAGAAAAACAACGGCCAGAAAATCGAAAGCTGCATCCAGACAGGTGGCTGCGAATAGTTTTATACATGATGAGATTATTATCTGGGCGACATTGGCGGTCAGCATTATTATATTGATCAGCAATTTTGGAGTTGCAGGTTTTATAGGGGAGGCAATATCTGAAATTTTGCAAAGTGTATTTGGTGCGATTGCGTATGTGATCCCGTTCCTTTTATTTGGAATGGTATCGTTTCTCATTTCAAACAGAGGAAATAAAAATGCACATACCAAGATTATATTTGGCATTGTATTAGTGTTGATTATAGAGACTTTATTTGAACTGATTGATTATATGGGCGGAAAGATAGGAGCTTTTTTTGTGAGTATTCTGACTCCTGCAATCGGAGTAGCCGGAACTTATGTAGTCAGTATCATTTTGATGATCATTTGCATTGTGCTGATTACAGAAAAATCGGCGTTAAAAGGTGTGAAGGCAGGAAGCGGAAAAGCTTATATCCGGGCAAAAGAAGATGCGAAAAGGCGTAAACAGCTGTCGGAAGAACGACGGCGTGAACGTGAGATACAAAGGGCACAAAGAGAAGCGCAACAAGAGAAAGCTGCTTCTCAGAAAGAAATGGATGATAATACGGCAAAGAGACGTGAAAAATACGTAGAAGGTGTATCGTTTGATACATCCATTGCCAAAAAGTCACCGGAGGTAAGAGAACTGCCAATCGATCCGAAACGGGCAAAAGGACCGGAAAAACCGGAATTCATCATACACCGTGCAGAACCGGTGCCGGATGAAATGCAAGAAGAGATGTACAGAGATATGCCGGATAAACAACCGGTGGAAAAAGAGATGGATGTATCAGAATCTGCGCAGATGCCGGAAGAACCAGATGTTGTGGCAGAAGAAAAACCGGCAAAACGCAAAAATCCTAAGATGGGTGCAGCCGGCATGGCCAGTGAAGTGGCAAGTGTGGAAGCTACCGTTGCTGCCGATCAGGCAAAACCGAAGAAAGCATACCAGTATCCGCCGATTTCACTTTTGAAAAAAGGAAAACGCGGCGGCGGGGAGTCAGATGCGCATTTACGGGAAACAGCAATGAAATTACAGCAGACGCTTGAAAACTTTGGTGTAAACGTAACGATTACAAATGTAAGCTGTGGACCGTCCGTCACCAGATATGAACTTCAACCAGAGATGGGAGTGAAGGTAAGCAAGATTGTCGGACTTGCCGATGATATTAAATTAAATCTTGCGGCGGCAGATATCCGTATCGAAGCACCGATACCTGGAAAGGCAGCGGTTGGAATAGAAGTTCCGAATAAAGAAAACAGTGCAGTTATGTTGAGAGACCTTCTGGAATCTCCGGAATTCCAGAATAGTACATCGAAGATATCGTTTGCAGTTGGAAAAGACATCGGAGGAAAAACGGTAGTTACGGATATCGCGAAGATGCCGCATGTGTTAATTGCAGGTGCAACGGGATCCGGAAAATCAGTATGTATCAATACTTTGATTATGAGTATTTTGTATAAAGCAGCACCAGATGAAGTAAAACTGATTATGATCGATCCAAAAGTTGTGGAATTAAGTGTATATAACGGAATCCCACATCTTTTGATCCCTGTCGTTACAGATCCGAAAAAGGCAGCAGGTGCACTGAACTGGGCGGTTGCCGAAATGAGCAGACGTTACCAGGCATTTGCAAAATACAACGTAAGAGATATGAAGGGCTACAATGAAAAGATTAAAAGTATGGGAGTACAGACAGAGGATGGCGAAAAACTAGAACCAATGCCTCAGATTATCATCATTGTAGACGAGCTTGCAGATCTGATGATGGTTGCGCCGGGAGATGTAGAAGAGGCAATCTGCCGTCTTGCCCAGCTTGCTAGAGCAGCGGGAATCCATCTGGTAATTGCAACACAGAGGCCTTCTGTTAATGTAATTACGGGACTGATTAAGGCAAATATGCCATCGAGAATTGCATTTTCCGTATCGTCCGGTGTTGATTCACGGACGATCATCGATATGAATGGTGCGGAAAAACTGCTCGGTAAAGGAGATATGTTATTCTATCCTTCCGGATATCAGAAACCTGCAAGAGTACAGGGATCATTTGTGACAGATAAAGAAGTACAGCAGGTAGTAGAGTATCTGCGGGAGAATAATGGCGATGTTACATACAGTCAGGAAATAGAGAATCATGTAAATACAGCTCCTACAGGCGGATCAGTTATGGGCGGTTCGTCAGGAGAGGATGAAAATGATGCATATTTTGCAGATGCAGGACGATTGATCATCGAAAAAGAGAAGGCATCGATCGGAATGCTTCAGCGGGCATTTAAGATTGGATTTAACAGAGCGGCCAGAATTATGGATCAACTATGTGAGGCGGGGGCAGTCGGACCGGAAGAGGGAACAAAACCGCGAAAGGTTCTGATGTCGTCGGAAGAGTTTGAACAATATTTAAAAGAAAAAAATCATAAGAAATAGAAAATCACAGTAGGAGGATGGCATAAGATGAGATGTAGGTATTGTGGATACAGGATACCTGAAGGAAAGTTGTATTGTGAAAATTGCGGACGTGAAGTCCGGATTGTTCCAGACTACAATCCATTGGATGATATGCTTACAGCAGAGATAAAAGGAGAAATTAACGGGGAAGCGGACGGATATGGACGGAGGCAGTATGCATCCGGTAACAGAAACCGCAGACCGATGTCAGACAGTGAAAGAAGAAGGAGAAAACGTGAATTAGCAAGAAAAAAAGCACGACGCAGAGAAAGAAGAAGAAACTTTCTTCTGCTTGCCCTGTCCCTTTTACTGATTATTGCAGGAGTAGGGGCCTTTGCATATATGACATCGTATATAGGAGCCATCAATAAGGGAAATAAAGCATTGTCCCGGAATGATTATACAACGGCAAAAGAAAGTTTTAATAAAGCATTGTCAAAGGATAATAAGCGTCCGGAAGCATATACTGGTCTGTCGAAAGTATACCAGGCGCAGGACAATACCGATAAAGCTGAGCAGATGTTTGAGCAGGCATTGAAAAAGCAGCCGCAGAATGTTGAATTGTACCGCGCATGTATAGAATTTTATATGCGTGCAGATCTGAAAGATAATATACCGACTCTTCTGGATGAAGCTGACTCCAGTGTATCAGGAGAATTAAGTGAGTATATTGTCAAGAAACCAACGTTCAGCCTGAACGACAGTGAGACGTATGATGATGTACAGCAGCTGACACTGACAGCAGAAAGCGGTTATAAGATTTATTACACAAAAAACAAGAAAAAACCAACAACCAGAAGTCATAAATATAAAGAGCCTATACAGATTGAAGAAGGCGATACTACCATTTATGCAATTGCAGTCAATAAGCAGGGAGTTCCAAGCCTTCCTGTAAAAAAATCATATACCGTAGAGCTTCCAATTGAGGATGCGCCGGCTGTATCACCTTCTACCGGCCAGTATAATTCGGCTCAGGAGATTGTAATTAAAGTACCGGATGGATATGAGGCGTATTATACAACAGACAAATCCGATCCGACAACAGACTCTACAAAATATACAGGACCGATTGAGATGCCGGCCGGAGAGACATTATTTAAAGCGGTTCTGGTCAATGCAAAGGGAAGAGTCAGTGGGGTTACAACTAGAAATTATGTGTTGAATAGTGATTGATTTTCGAGCCGATATATATAATGCATATGGATTTTATGTCTGTAGTACTGTAGAACGTATGGTACTTGAACGGGCTGGAGAATTATAAACAGATAAAGTCAGGTTGATTATATTTAATCTTCCTGACTTTTCTACATATAATTGGGTATTCGAAGTGCAGAGATAGATGCATTATATGATTGGGAAGAGAATCAGGCTATTCCAGATGCAGGAAATGCAGTTGTAACACATTTTTAAACGAAAACGTTTCATTGCAGCAAAAGAGCTCTCTGTGGAATACGCAGGGAGCCTTTTGCATATTTTTATTTATTTGTGCTATCAGCATCGATGACAGACTGAATCTGTTTCATCAGAGTATCATAATTGTCTTGATTATCAATCCCGCCGAGCATCGGATCACCTACAATATTACCATTTCTATCGACCAGTATTGTTGTAGGAAATGCCATGATATCGGATGCGTATTTCCCTGCATCTGAAGAAGAGTCAATGGAAAGATTACGATATTTAGCACCCTGGCTCTTGAGAAGAGTCTTTGCTTCTTTTATGGCAGTTTTATTTCCATCGAAGGTTTCTGTATTGATACCTACGACTTCGCCGCCCATTGATTTGATTGCATCGTTTAATTCGTTAAGCTTAGATAACTCGGCAACACAAGGCTTGCAGCCGGTGAACCAGAAATTGATGACAGTTACTGCGTTTTTGGAAAACAGACTTTCATCAACAGAATTCCCATCATAATCCTGACCAGAGAAATTCTTGAAAGGAGATGCGTCGTTGGAACTGTTTTTCTGATCAGTGTTATCAGATCCTGTATTTTTCTTTTCAATCTCGGCTATCTGTTCCTCGATTTTTCGGATAGTTTCAATATCAGCGGTAAGCGCTTTCAGTTCGTCATCTGTAAAAGAGTCTTTGTTTGATTCAACAGTGTCAGCCAGATAATCTGCATAGTTTCCATTTGGATCTGCAGCACTTTTGCTCATCATGCCAAATGCTTTGTTCCATACATCTTCGTGATCTGCGAAGATCTGATTCTCCTGCTGATATAAATTATCTAGTTTAGAGTTGGAATCATCCTTAGATACGGAACTGGATTCAGTTTTTGTATCCTGCGATTTTTCTGTGCTTGCAGATTCTTTTCCGCTACATGCTGTAAACAATAATGCTATGCAAAGTGTTAAAATAAATAGAAATGTTCTTTTTGTTTTCATAAAAAATGCTCCTTTGAATAATAGTAATAAAATTAATAGTTACCGATTGGTTTATGGTTGGTTGCTGTTGTTCTTTTTCTGACATGTTTTGCCTAGAAACTGATATTGGATTGCATCTTTTGGACAAGCTTTGATACAAGCTCCGCACCGTATACATTCTGGATGATTCGGAGTCTTGCATACGTCAATATCCATTTTACATACCTTTGAACATTGGCTGCATCCGATACATTGGCTGCTTTCAATCTTAATATTGAGAAAGCTGATCTTATTAAATAATGAGTAGATTGCACCAAGAGGACAGATCCATTTACAGAAGGGTCTGTAAAACAAAATACTCAATACAACAACTGTAATCAAAATAAGGCATTTAAAAGAAAAAAGTGTTCCAAGTGCAGACCTTATAGCGGTATTTCCAAGTGACAATGGTATGGCTCCTTCCAAAACACCTTGTGGGCAAATGTATTTACAGAAGAACGGATCCCCCATTCCTACAGAGTTCGTTACAAACATTGGCAGAAGGATAACGAAAATAATAAGGATCATATATTTTAGGTATCTTAGCGGCTTCAGCCGGGCTGTGGAAAATTTTTTTCCAGGGATTTTATGAAGTAAATCCTGAAACCAGCCAAACGGACATAAAAAACCACAGATAAATCTTCCGAGTGTCATACCGAGTAGAATGAAAAAACCGGTTATGTAATATGAAAATTTAAATCTGGAGGATCCGATAACCGCCTGAAAAGCTCCGATGGGGCAGGCGCCTGTTGCAGCAGGACAGGAATAGCAGTTTAATCCTGGCACACATACTGTTTTAATCTTGCCCTGATATATTTTGCCTTTAAGTAAATTGGGAATATGGATATTGGTAAGTAATGTGGCAATTGCCTGTATCCATCCCCGTATTCTGGCAACTTTTTTTGATAGTAATTTCGTTTTTTTATCCAATTCCAACACACTCCAGACATAATTTTATTGCTTTGCCAAGAACGGCAGCAGCTTCACCTCGGATCACACCATAGCCAATCATGGCTGTACCTGTGATGAATATTACAAATTGAAATATTTTTTTGCACTTCAAGATTTTGTTACTCCTTTCGTTGGTTATATTTGTTGACCAGCTGACTTCGGTATTATACAATAGTTAGTGTAAAATTTTCGTTAAGAAGCGGGTGGAATGATTTTGAGATTACTAATAGTTGAAGATGAAAAACAAATATGTGATGCAGTTGCGAAAAGTCTGTATGATGCCGGGTACGAGGTGGATACCTGTTATGATGGGGAAGAGGCATTGGAATATATCCTGACGGAAAATTATGATTTGATTGTTCTGGATCTGAATCTGCCCGGCATGGATGGGATGGAAATCCTAAAAGAACTCAGACAGAGCAATGAGGAGACAAAGGTTCTTATATTATCGGCAAGAGGGCAGATTGCAGATAAAGTCGAAGGGTTGGATGCTGGTGCGAATGATTATATGGAAAAGCCGTTTCATCTACAGGAACTTGAGGCTCGTATCAGAAGTCTGACAAGAAGGAAATTTGTACAAAAGGATGTATGTTTGGAAAGCGGCGATATCATGTTCGACACGATAAAACGTGAGGCATATGCAAAGGAAACAAAGATTTCCCTGACAAGAAAAGAAAAAGGAATTTTGGAATATTTGCTTCTTAACCTGGGAAGACCGGTAAGTCAGGAGGAATTGATGGAGCATGTCTGGGATGCATCTGTGGATAGCTTCAGTGGAGCCATCCGGGTGCATATGTCTTCGCTAAGGAGAAAGCTTAAGGCAGTGCTTGGATATGATGCAATTATGAATAAGGTGGGAGAAGGATATAAAATACGAGAGGAGTCTGATTGATGAAAAAAATATCACTGCAGTGGAGACTTACTTGTATAACTACATTGTGTATTGCGATTATATGTGGGTGCCTGACAATGTTTGTCTATAAAAATGGTGTGTATTATATGGATTCCCTGCAAAAGGCTGTTGACGCTCAGGGAGATGACAGCGGAGGTGGTTCGGAAGAAATATACATCACCATACCAGAGGATAAGTGGGATGAGTTCTCGAATGATTTTTCTGTTCAAGTGTACAATAATAAAGAAGACTACAAAAGAAACAGTCTGATAATTTCGGCTTTATTGGCTCTCCTTGGTGGAGTGGCCGCATATTTTATAAGTGGACATGCGCTTAAACCAATTCGTGAGTTTTCTGATAAAATTGAAGAAGTGCAGGCTCAAAATCTGGCAGATTCAGGAATAGAAGAAAGTAAGATTAAAGAACTGAATCAGCTTAGTGTTTCGTATAACAAGATGCTTGAACGCCTCTCGGATGCATTTGAGATACAGAGACAATTTACTGCGAATGCAGCACATGAGCTTCGAACTCCATTATCGTTAATGCAGGTACAGCTTGACCTGTATCATTCCACTCAGCATCCGGGCAGTGATGCAGACACCGTACAGATGATAAAGATGTTGACGGAACAAAATGACAGGCTTGGCAAGATGGTAAAAACACTTCTTGACATGAGTGAACTTCAGACTGTAGGACGGGATGAAAAAATTATCCTTAATGATCTCGTTGACGAGGTATTGGAAGACTTGGAACCTCTTGCACAGGAAAAGAATATAAAACTTATTGGAAAATATAAGAATATAACGATGATTGGAAGTGATATCCTTATTTACAGGCTGGTATATAATCTTGTTGAGAATGCTATAAAATACAATCATTTAGACGGTCAGGTTACAGTAAATGCATACAAAAAACAAAAACATATTTACCTGTCAGTAGAGGATACCGGAAGCGGAATTCCGAAAGAACTCAGGGAACGTGTATTTGAACCATTCTTTCGCGTGGATAAATCCAGAAGCCGAGAGCTTGGTGGTGTAGGACTTGGACTTGCTCTGGTTCATGAGATCGTGAGAGTGCACGATGGCAGTATCAGCATTAACTCAAACCCCGCAGGTGGAACAATCTTTGAGGTGATTTTTGACCAGAAATCAATGGAATAGTTATTCAAAAAAGGTTGCAAATCTGGATTTTTGTTGCAAAAGTGTTGTAGATGTCTTCAAAAAATATTTGAAACAACAGTTAGAATCAAATTCAATAAAATGACATGAGAGTAAAATCTTGTGTCTTTTTTATATTTAACTATAAGTATATGAGCCATATGAACTAAAAAAGAAAATATACAATTGATACAATTAGGAAATAAAATTAGAAGTCTTTTACACCAGAAAATAGATTTACAAGAAAAATAATCTGTTATTGAACCGAAAAATTGGGGTGAATTGGATTATTATCATATAATAGTATATAAAGATTGAAAAAGGACATAATTATGGTATAATTAAACCATAAAAGGAGGTGCTGATTATGCCACAAATAATTCCTATAAAAGAATTGAAAAATACTTCTGAAATTTCTGAGATGTGTCATAGGACAGAGGAACCTATCTATATTACAAAAAATGGATATGGAGATATGGTTATCATGAGTATGGAGAATTATGAATCGACAATGAAACAGCTTGCAATGTATCGCGATATTGAAATATCTGAAAGGCAGATCGAAACAGGGCAGGTAAAAGATGCAAGAAAGGCACTGGGTGAAATGAGGGCAAAGTATGGTTTATAAATTAAATGTTACAGATCATGCAGACGAATTACTTGATAATCTTGTGTATCATTTGATTTACCGCCTGAAAAACAAAGAAGCTGCAAAACATTTGTTAGATAGTGTCGAAAGTATTTATGACCGATTGGTGGAGAATCCATACCAATTTCCGAAAAGTCGGGATATGTATTTGGCAAAAAAAGGATATTATGAGGCGGTTATTTCACAAATGAATTATATCGTGATATTTGATGTAAGAAAAGATATTGTAAATATAGTTGGTATTTTTCATCAATTAGAGAATTATCTAAGCAAATTGTAATATAAGAAAATGATGTATTATATTAAAGAGCAATTGACATAAATTTGTATGAAGTTTATTGTAATAATAACAACAGGCAACTTGAGTGTCTGTTAAGCGAAGAAGTAAGGTGTTGTGCCAGAGGATAATGCCTTGCGAGTTTTATAATGGTTTGGCATTTACCACAATCTGGCTAGAGAATGCAGACTCTCAAAAGAAAATACCAGAGGCTCTGTTTTATACAGGGGCTTTCTTTTTGACTAAATTGCATGAAAGCAATTCGTGAGGACTTGCCCAGTAGGAAAAGAGAGAAACTGATCATAATCTTTGATAAAAAAGTCAGGTTGATTATATTTAATCTTCCTGACTTTTCTACATACATATAATTAGGTATTACTATAGCTCATTTAAAACGTACTCTCGTGGCAGATTCCTCTTCGCACCGATAATATAAAGAATTGCCGGCATATAACAGGAGAAAAAGATAACAACCTGCATAAGAAGCGGAAGCTTATAATTAAAATGTCCTACAGACGCTCCAGCATTAAAAATCATATAAAGAGTAACTACGATATCGAAGATAACTGCAGTTATCAACAAAATCTTCCCATTATTCACGAGCTGTGCAGATTTTTCGGTTGCGCCACAATTGCGTTCGGCAATATTTCCAAATAATAAAAAAGCCCCAAAGAATATCAGACCGATTATTGCAACAAATAGAAGAATTACCCCTTCCAATCCCAGTTCCGAAGGAATCACAATCGTCAAAAATAAGGAAATTAAGAAAACCAAAGAAAGAAGCGCCGTTCCAATAAGTCCCGTTAGCTGATAATAAATCCCAGCACCTTTTAATAGACGACGTCCACCTGGAGTTTTTCTGCCGCCAATAGAGCAGAGCAGTTCATCACAAAATTCCGTTGGAGTCATATCTAAAATTTCTTCAAAATCCTCCCTGCGTTTTTCGGCTTCAAGAGCCATTCCAGTAAATAGTTCCTTCTTTTATATCTTTAAATCCATACCCCAGAAGAGTCGTAACAATTTCATAACCATAAGATGTACTTTTTGATAGTATTTTTAACAAAAGTTGGTAAGAATTCTCCTTCCTCTACAGGTGGGAGATGAATTGCAGAAAAAAGAACACTTGTTCTGTACCGCGAAGTATGGTATACTTTAATCAGTCGAAAGAATAGAAAGGACTGATTATATGGATAAAATGGATCATAATGCACATTCAGTATATTTGATATATTATCATCTGATCATGGTTGTAAAATACCGAAGAAAAGTAATAGATGATCCGATTTCGGAACGTGCAAAAGAGATCTGGGAACGTATTGCACCTGATTATGGAATCACACTGGAAGAATGGAATCATTCTGGAGTCAAAGTTTCTGCCTGTTGACAGCGGGTGGGGCACCGATTGATGTTATCCGTAATTATATCGAGACGCAGGGAGAGAAAAAAAGATGAATATAG